>CAYHFJ010000246.1:0-4760 GCA_964355885.1 uncultured Flavobacteriales bacterium | reverse complement strand
AATCACAAATAACCATTTAAAGATAAGTACCGCAAAAGATGAAAAAAGAAATAATACTATTCTTAGTTATAGGGTTGGTTGCCAAATTTGTTCATAATAAATTGAATGCTCTGCATAGTAGAAAAGGTAAACAGTCTGCATATGCTGAAAAAGACTACCAGATAGCTTATGTCGTCCCGCCAAAATTGGAGCTCTTTGGCAACGCTTCGTTTAAATTGAAAGGTCTCCAGTATGTGTCCCAGCAGGCTATCACGCAGCATTGGCTGCTTGGATTAGCTGAACTTTACCCTTATATGCTCGGAATGTTCGAGGAGAAGAACAAGCCTCAAAATGGAAATCTTCTTCCTTGGTCGGGTGAATTTGCAGGCAAACACCTAACTGGAGGGATAGCGCTTTATCGACTGAACTGTGACCCGGAACTCAAACAAATACTCAATGGTATTGTGAATCGCTTGTGTGATTTTCAAACATCTTCGGGCTATTTGGGATCTTGGTCAAAGGAATACGAATTGACTCCCTTGGTGCAATGGCAGAGCCCGAAGCTCATACCAGGCAAGCATGAGTTTGTAATAGAGGTTTTAAAAGAATGTAATCCTGCCTCCAAAGTTAATTGGGCCCGATTGCGTGAGCTTCGTTTAAACTCCTTGCCTATTCTGGATGCCAGGACGCTGCAGCTGGCAGTAGCGCCCGACAATTCAAAAAGAATCCCGTGGTTGAGATTCACCGCCAGCGATGCACAAGGTCGAAAAATTGAACTGGAAGACTTTGACAGTGCAGGGAAAAATAGTGGGTATTATTATACATGGTTGCCTCTCGAAGGACTGGATAAAGGGGTCTTCAGTTACACAAATCCACTACGCAGTGTTCGTCCTCAATAATTCAAATCATACCTTTTATGAAGAATAATTTATATGGAATTTTCTATTTCGCAATTTGCCTATTCGTCTTTATCAGTTGTGCCCAAAATGCACAGAAAGAGAGAATTGAAGTTAGGGGACTTGACGAAATCTTTACCCCTGTTCCTGTTTCTAATGTGACCATTCAGGATAATTTTTGGCTTCCAAAGCTTAAAATTTATAAGGAAAAGACCATTCCCCATAGTTGGAGTTACCTCGAATCAATATTAAAGGAAGCGAAGGGGATAGCTAATGGACAAAAGGACCAGAGCATGGGAGGGGCCAGATGGCATGAATCAAATATTTATAAGCACCTGGAAGCAATATGTTATGCATTACATCAATTCCCTGATAAGAAGTTGGAACAAAAAATGGATAGTGTGATAAAAATCATCGCTGCAGCCCAACAGCCTGATGGATATGTCTATATATGGGGAATTAATAGGGATCTGCCCGAGTGGTCTAATGTAATCATTCAGGATGAAAGCTTATCAATCGGGCATTTATATGAGGCGGCAGCCGCTCATTATGGGTTATTCAAAAATAATTCATTTTTGAATATAGCCCAAAAATCAGCAGACAACGCATTTGAGCATTTTGTAACTAAACATGTGGAAAAAGGGTTTCCCGGTCACGCAGGAATGGAATTGGGTCTAGTAGAGTTGTTACGGGCAACAAATAATACCAACTATCGTTCTTTATCCAGAGAATTCATTGAACGCAGAGGTCATGGTTTAAACGGTAGTGAATGTGATGCTGGCGAAAAGTTGTATAAAACGGAAAGTCGTTTTTATCCCCTGGAATATTATCAGGATCACAAGCCGTTTCGTGAACAATGCAAGATTGTGGGACATGCGGTTCGCGGTGTATTTTTTTTAACAGGTATTTTGGATGTTGCCATAGAAACCGGGGATAAAGATTATATCAATGCCGCCGAACGACTTTGGAAAAATCTTACCAAAAGGAAGATGTTTATTACCGGGGGCGCCGGTCCTCTTTCAAGAATGGAGTCATTTGGGATGGACTATGAATTACCCAATGAAGGACTTAATGAATCATGCGTGGCTGTCGGTTTAGCTGGACTTGCTTCAAAAATGCTTCGGTTGAAGACCAATTCAGAATATTCGGATGTTTTAGAAAAAGTCCTCTATAATGCAATTCTTCATGCGATATCACTGAATGGAACATCATTCAATTATAATAATCCGCTTCAAGGTGACGTGCAAAGAGGAAATAATTGGAGTTGTTGCCCTCCTAATACCTACAGGACACTATTGGGAATAGGAAAATATATGTATACGCAAACCGAAGAAGATATTTTTGTCCATTTATATGCAGGCAGTAATGCCGACATAAAACTTGAAAATAACTTAGTTAAGATAACTCAGGAAACCAACTATCCATGGGCTGGAGATATCAAGCTGACCATTAAACCTGAAAAAAACCAAAAATTTAGCATCCACTACCGTATTCCTGGCTGGTGTAAAAAATATTCCTTCAAAATTAATGGCCAGAGCATAAAAAACTTACCTCAGGAGAATGGATACCTGACCATAAATAGACTCTGGACCGCAGGCGATATCGTTCAGTTAGATTTTGATATGCCGGTAGTCTTGATGGAAGCAAACCCACTTGTAAAATCAGATTTTGGGAAAGTTGCAATTCAAAGGGGACCACTAGTTTACGCAATTGAAGGGTTAGATAATGGAGGAAGAGTAGATGTTACGCTTCAGGATGGTGCCAAATTCGGTTTTCAATATAATGCGAACCTATTAAACGGAATTATAACCATAAGCGGAAGAACAGCTAATGATAAGCCCATAGTTGCCATCCCCTATTATACTTTGGCAAACAGGGGACAATCAGACACAAATGTTTGGCTCAGGAAGAAAAGTGATCATGAAAATAGCAAAAAATGGGAGGGAGAACTTTACCGAATTTATCAGTGATTTTATTGTATTGATAAGAAGCTAATAATGATGTGTGTTACGTGAAAATTAAATAAAGAAAAATCAAAGGAGTAAAGAAGTCATTTTATTAAACAAGTAACAAAGAAGATATGCTATTTGGTCACCTGTTAGGCTTGTATGAGAAAGCACTTCCACCCGAGTGGAGTTGGGAAAAACGTCTGAAGACTGCAAAAGAGCTTGGATTCGACTATGTTGAGATCTCCATAGATGAAGCAGATGAGCGTATTGACAGATTATTCTGGAGTAAAGAGAGTCGAAACATGCTCCTAAGTCTTTGTCATGAAATGGATATGCCCATCCGGTCAATGTGCCTCAGCGCGCACCGGAAATTTCCCTTTGGCAGTGCTGATTCAATTGTCCAATCCAAAGCCCGCGATTTGATGAAAAAGGCGATCGAATTTGCAGATGATCTGGGCATTCGTGTGATTCAGTTGGCAGGCTATGATGTCTATTATGAATTATCAACCCAGGCGAGTGCTGAAGGCTTTCTGGAAGGAATGAAGTGGTCAGCCAAATTGGCAGAAAAATTCCAAATGATGCTGGCCATGGAGATTATGGACTCTCCTTTCATGAACTCAATAACCAAACATTTGTGGTATGAAGCGCAAATCAAATCGCCCTGGTACAAAGTTTATCCTGATCTCGGCAATCTGACTGCATGGGGGAATAACGTAGAGGAGGAACTTGAGAAAGGAATCTCCAGCATTGTTGCTGTCCACATTAAAGAGACCAAAGCAGTTACGGAAACCTTCAGTGGACAATTCAAATGTGTTCCGTTTGGCGACGGTTGTGTTGATTTTGTGAATTGCTTCAGAAAATTGGAACAACTGAATTACAAAGGTCCTTACCTGATCGAGATGTGGAACGATCCGAAAATTGACAATGTAGAAGCTATAAAGGAGGCCTTGCGATTTATTAATGAAAAATACGATTTAGCAACGAATAATAATGCTTCACTAAAAAACAGTTAAAATCATGAATTACTACATCGGCCTCGACAATGGTGGCAGCATTACCAAAGCGGCACTATACACTTCATCCGGAAAAGAGGTTGGAGTTTGTTCTGTAGAAACAAAAATGATTACACCCAAACCTGGATTTACAGAACGCGACATGCAGGAGATGTGGATGGCTAACTGCCAGGTTCTGAAAGATCTTTTGTTTAAAACGAAGGTTAATCCCGAAGATGTTGCCGGAATAGCCTGCTGCGGACATGGTAAGGGAATTTACCTTTGGGGAAAGGACAATAAGCCGGTGCGCAACGGCATCATTTCCAGTGATAACCGTGCTTACGAATATCCAATGAAATGGGAGAAAGATGGCACAGCTCAAAAGGTATTCGAATTATCCTATCAAAAAATTCTGTCTTGTCAGCCTGTATCTTTATTGGCCTGGCTCAGGGACCATGAGCCTGATTGCATCAAAAATATCAAGTGGATATTTGAGTGTAAGGACTACGTTCGTTTCATGCTTACCGGTGAAGCCTATGGAGAAATTACCGATTATTCCGGTACAAACTTTCTGAACCTTCAAACCCGCCGGTACGATGCGGGCCTGTTGCAACTTTTTGGTTTGGAGTTCGCAATTGAGATGCTTCCGCCTCTAAAAAATTCAACTGATATCTGTGGATATATTACCAAAGAAGTTGCAAAACTTACCGGATTGAAAGCCGGTACACCAGTAGCTGGCGGAATGTTCGATATTGATGCCTGTGCCATAGCAGTGGATGCGGCAAACGAAGACCGCGTATGCATGATTGCCGGTACGTGGAGCATTAACGAATACATTAGCAGGCTGCCAATAACCGATGGTAGCGTGATGATGAACTCAATCTTTTGCCTTCCCGAGTACTACCTTATTGAGGAGTGCAGCCCTACCTCTGCGGGCAACAACG
>CAYHFJ010000245.1:0-4784 GCA_964355885.1 uncultured Flavobacteriales bacterium | reverse complement strand
TGAATATACCAGAATGTCAAACCTTCGCTGTAATCTATTCACCATCACCAACTTCTCAATTGCTGTCAGGGAAGCAGGCACACCTTTTTCATGTATCAGAAAGTGGATCATGTGTTGTCTGACCCATTCTTCCGGGCTTAGTCTGACATATCTTTTACGAACAATGTCGAAAATTTTTAAGCCCTTAATGCCGGATTCTTCGCCTTTCAGCGTAAACTTGTACTCAGGAAAATGTAGTTTTACCAATTCCACCAATTCATATTTTCAACGAATATATCTCTATGCTTAGTAAAAAAGAAATTGTTGACAACTGGCTACCCCGATATACGGGTACAAAACTTGAAGATTTTGGCAAATACGTACTTCTCACAAATTTCAATCATTATGTAAATCTTTTCGCCGAATGGAATAAAGTGCAAATCAACGGCACGGACAAACCCATGCCAAATGCCACCCATAAGGGAATTACCATTATCAACTTTGGGATTGGGAGTCCAAATGCCGCTCTTGTCATGGATTTGCTTTCCGCAATCACTCCCAAAGCAGCACTTTTTCTTGGAAAATGCGGAGGATTAAAAAAGAAAAACAAGGTTGGCGATTTAATTCTTCCTATTGCCGCTATTCGTGGCGAAGGTACTTCAAATGACTATTTGCCAAATGAAGTTCCTGCCTTACCTGCCTTCAGCCTTCAAAAGGCAGTCTCGACAACCATACGAAATCATAATAAAGATTACTGGACAGGTTCTGTTTATACTACCAACCGCCGGGTCTGGGAACATGATAAAGAATTTAAAAAATACCTTCAGACTACTCGTTCCATGGCGATCGACATGGAAACTGCGTCTATCTTTATTGCAGGTTTCGCAAATAAAATCCCTACAGGTGCATTACTCCTGGTTTCTGATCAGCCGATGATCTCAGCGGGGGTAAAAACCGCCGAAAGTGATAAAAAAGTAACCGCACAATTTGTTGACTCTCATCTAAAAATTGGTATTGATTCATTAAATGAGCTCATCAATAATGGAAATACTGTTAAACACCTTAGATTCTAAGGATAGATATTTTAGCGAATGACTTTTGAACAAATCATCAGCGATTTAAAAAAAAGGATTTATGCTCCTGTATATTTCCTGAGTGGCGAAGAGCCTTATTTTATTGATCACATTGCATCCTTCATTGAGAACAATGTACTTTCAGAAAGTGAAAAGGAATTCAATGAAAGTATTCTTTATGGAAAGGATCTTGATGTTCCCACATTAATTAGTTATGCAAAGCGCTATCCGATGATGTCAAACTATCAGGTTGTCATCGTAAAGGAAGCTCAGAGTATGAAAGGACTTCTGTCCAAAGATAATTCCGAAGCAGACACTAAGGATGTCTTCATGGAATATCTGCAGAATCCATTGCCCAGTACGCTTCTTGTTCTCTGCTATAAATATAAGACGATTGACAAGCGTACAAAGCTTCATAAAGCATTGCAAAAGCATGCGGTAGTATTTGAAGCAAAACGCCTATACGAAAATAAAATCCCTGCCTGGATCGAGGAGCATGTTCAGAAAAAAGGATTTACCATCGAACCTAAAGCTGTACAGCTGATGACCAGTTACCTTGGTAATGACCTTGGTAAAATAGAAAATGAATTTGGGAAACTTGAAATACACCTCAAACCCGGTGACAGAGTAACGGTTGATCTAGTTCACAGGAATATTGATATCAGCAAAGACTTCAATATTTTCGAACTGCTGGAAGCCCTCGGAAAAAGAAATATTTACAAAGCGAATTTAATAGTACAGTATTTTATTAAAAATCCAAAAAACAACCCTTTCGTTATGACTGTTTCACAGCTATACGGATTTTTTCTGAAGGTGCTGACATATCACTGTTTAAAAGACCGCTCCCGTCCAAATGTTGCCAGTGCATTAGGGGTTAATCCTTTTTTTGTTTCTGACTATGAAAACGCGGCAAAGGCTTATCCAAAAGAACACTGTATCAGAAACATCAGTACCATCCGTGAGTACGACAACCGCAGCAAAGGGATTCGTAACGCGGGCACTGAACCTGGAGAGCTATTAAGAGAACTTGTATTTAAAATTGTACACTGAAATTTAACAACTCTAAAATGACACTTTTCTGAAAATCATTCCTTTGCTTTCCATACATTTGCGCCTTCTCAAAAACATTATGAAAAATTTTCTTTGCTTCTGCAGTATTGTCCTGGTCTTTTATTCCGGAACCGCCTTTGCACAAACAGGTGAAGTACGAGGTTTTATCTATGAGGAAGAAACATCAGAACCGGCTATTTATACCAGTGTATATCTGAAAGGAACTACTTATGGCACACAAACCAATCTGGATGGTTTTTATTCCATATCAAAGATTCCTCCGGGTGAGTATCAACTTTTTGTAAGCTCTATTGGATATGATTCTATACAGGTACCCGTGTCGGTACAAGCCGGAGCATTGATAACTAAAAAACTTTACCTTAAAAAGTCAACAGTAGAAATTCGTGAAGTACAGGTTTCAGCGGAAAGTGAAGAGAAGAAAACGGATGTCAGAATTTCAGTGAATAAAATTACCCCTAAAGAAATCAGGCAGGTTCCTACTGTTGGTGGTGAACCGGATCTCGCACAATACCTGCAAGTATTGCCCGGAGTTGTTTTTTCTGGTGATCAGGGTGGGCAGTTGTATATCCGTGGTGGAACACCGATACAAAACAAAGTGCTGCTTGACGGGATGACAATTTATAATCCCTTCCACTCCATCGGATTGTATTCGGTTCTGGATGCCGATATCATTCGCGGAGCTGATGTATACACAGGTGGTTTCAATGTTGAATATGGCGACAGAGTTTCTTCCATCATGGACATCACCACCCGGGATGGTAATAAAAAGCGTCTTGCCGGAAAATTTTCTGCCAATACTTTCACTTCCAAACTGATGTTGGAAGGCCCCATCAAAAAGCAAAAAGAAGGAAATGACGGAAGTTCTTCTTTCCTTATTACCGGCAAGAAATCCTATATAGATCAAACCTCTAAAACACTTTACAGCAATATTGATTCCGCAGGATTGCCTTTTTCATTCACAGATATTTATGGAAAAATTTCGATGAACAGTTCCACGGGAAGCAAGTGGAATCTATTCGGTTTCAATTATACTGATCACGTTGACTACGGAGACGTTGCAGACCTTGGATGGAAATCTACCGGTGCGGGAACAAATTTTGTTTTGGTGCCTTCAGGTTCTTCTGTGCTTATCGAAGGAAATTTTGCTTACTCAGATTATAAAATCACGCTTGAAGAACGTGACGGGCGTGAACGTTTCAGTGATATCGGAGGATTTAACGCCGGACTTAACTTTTCCTATTTTTTCGGAAAGGATGAAATGATATACGGAATTGAATTACTTGGTTTCAAAACAGACTACAAATTTACGAATGTATATGGAGCCGCTGCGGGACAGACAGAAAACACAACTGAACTCGCGGCGTTTCTAAAATACAAAAAAGTAAGTGGAAAGTTTGTTATCGAACCGGGATTGAGAGGTAATTACTATTCTTCTCTCGCGGAATTTACTCTCGAGCCAAGGCTTGGAGTTAAATTTAATGTCACGGAGAAATTCCGGCTCAAAGCCGCCGGTGGTTTCTATAGTCAGAATTTTCTGGCAGCCTCCTCTGACCGGGATGTTGTAAATCTGTTTTACGGATTCCTTTCCGGTTCCGATGAACTGCCTGACGAATTTGACGGAGAAACTGTCGATTCAAAATTGCAAAAAGCACAACATGCCGTTGCCGGTTTTGAACTAGACCTTCCCTTTCATTTATCCTTGAATGTCGAAGGATATTTCAAAGACTTTACTCAACTACAGAATATTAACCGTGATAAAATTTATACAGACGATGGTGCCCATAGCGAAAAGCCTGATTATCAAAAAAAGGAATTTATCATAGAATCAGGAACCGCCCGTGGATTGGATGTGGTGTTAAAATACGATCATAATAAATTCTATTTCTGGGCGGTCTACTCACTTGGTTATTCAAAACGTTACGACGGCCAAAGAACTTATGCTCCTGGTTTCGACAGGCGTCACAATGTGAATTTAGTTTCCTCATACAAATTTGGAAAGGGAGGAAAATGGCAGGCTAGTGGCCGATTTAATTTCGGATCGCCTTTTCCCTTTACGCAAACACAAAGTAATTTTGAACAAATCAACTTTACTAATGGTGTCGGCACAGAATATCTCAATCAAAATGGAAGTTTAGGAATTCAGTATGGTGAATTGAATAAAGGAAGACTTTCCTCCTTCCACCGTCTTGACCTGTCACTTCAACGAACATTCAACTTGTCGAAAAATGCCAGTCTCGAACTGACAGCGGGAGTTACAAATGTATATGACAGGAAAAATATTTTCTACGTAAATAATGTCACACGGGAAAAAGTGTATCAATTACCCGTCCTTCCCAGTTTTGGCGCGGCATTATCTTTTTAAGAATGATCAGGCAGCCAGACTATCAAGTATGTCATCATAAATAATCCCATTGTGCGAAGCATGATACAGAATGTTACCATGATGGAAAACGATCAATTGCGGACTCTCATGTTCAATTCCGGTTTTTTCCTGTCTTCCGTACTTTTTTAGTCTTAATAAAAATGGGGTAGGTTATTAGATTGTTAGGTTTAAAAAATCGAAAAAATGGGTGTCCCAGTGCGGAAGACAGAAAAAAATTGAATTAAGTACATATCTCCGGAATGCCCTACTGCTATCACCTGTATTAATTGAGTTCGGAA
>CAYHFJ010000244.1:0-4804 GCA_964355885.1 uncultured Flavobacteriales bacterium | reverse complement strand
AAAAGCTTCTGCGTGCCTATTGCTATAAAGAGCTTACACCTGAGTTGCAAAAGGCTTTTGAGATTAGATTTGAATTAACACAAGAATTAATACTAGAATATATTTATAAAAAGGCGCAACCAAACCGCTTCATCGCGTCTTTAGTACCTTTCATCTATGAAAACCAAACTGATTGGATGAAGAGTATGGTTGCCGACTCCTTCGAGTGCTTTTTAAAACAACACATTCTAAAGTACAAATCCCTGCCGACAGATACGCCATTATATATAACAGGTTCTGTTGCCTGGGTATTTTCAGATATACTTAAGGAAGAAATTAAAAAACAGGGAATTGTATTTGGAGATATTCTGAAGAGTCCACTCGTAGGCTTGATTAAATATCATTCGGGTAAATCAACAGTCTAAGGTGTTGTTGTTAATTCCGTTTCACAGGGATAAGAATTTTTATCCTATCCAGCTCACTTTGTAACTTCATCAGTTCAACCTCAGCTTGCTTTTCAAAATCAATGAATAGTGCCGGTATATCTTCAAGAAGGATTCCATCTCTGGAATATTCCTCAATATTAGTACTTAACTTTTTTAACTCATGAAGTTCAAAGATGGCAAGACTTGATTTCACTTTGTGAGATACTGCATGCACTTCTTTCCAGTTATGCTCAGGAATGGAAACCTTTAACTTCTGAATCGCTTCCGGTATTTGTTTTAAAATAATCTCCAGGAGTTGAATTGTTAATTCCTGATCCCCTCCGGTAAATTTATCCAGAAAATCCAGATTCCTGCCAGCCTGAGAAATGTTGTCTTTGGATGTGGCAGGCGATTTAACAGTTAGATTTGAAATCTCCGGAATAAATTTTATCAAAGAAGCGAAGAGTTCTTCAGCGGTGTATGGCTTAACAACATAATCATTCATGCCGGCCTCTTGTGCTTTGGTTTTTTCTTTTGAGGATGCATCTGCAGTTATAGCTATTACAGGAATATTTCTGATTTCTTTCCGTAGTCTGGTTCTTATTTCACGTGTAATTTCATATCCATCCATCTCAGGCATTTGAATATCCATGAGAATGATATCATAGGTTTCCTCACGCAATTTTGCCAGCGCCGTCCGGCCATTCTCCGCGGAATCATAATTGACAAAACCGAAATTTTTCAGCATGTTTTTTACAAGCAACTGATTGACGTGATTATCTTCAACAATCAATACGCGGACTTTTGAAAAATCATGTTTACCGGTTAACTCTTGTGTAGGTTCTGCGAGAGGAATTGATTTGGTCTTACTAAGTCGAAAAGCCATCTCTACTGTAAACTCTGAGCCTTCGCTAACCCGACTCTTAACGGAGATATTCCCTCCTTGAAGTTCAACCAGCTGTTTTACAATGGTGAGTCCAAGTCCGGTTCCTTCGTATCGACGTTTATTATTTTCTACTTGTTCAAAACTGTCAAAAATAGATTGTAATTTATTTTCAGGAATTCCTATTCCTGTATCACTTACCTTAAATCTGATCTTACACAAAGTGTCAGTTACTTCCAGCAGTTTGATATCCAGATTTACTTTCCCTTTCTCTGTGAACTTCACAGCATTAGCCATGAGATTGGTGAGGATCTGGTTAAGACGAATCGGATCGCCACTCAGCATATCCAGTATATGATAGTCAAATGTGCATCCAAGTTGAATTCTTTTTTCTTCGGATTTGATTCTCAGTATCTGGAGTATTCCTTTTACTAATTCACGTAAGTCAAAAACATTATCTGAAAATTCGATTTTCCCGGCGTTTATTTTAGAGAAGTCAAGAATGTCGTTTATAATCACCATCAGGTTGTTTGCTGAAATCTTGATGGCATCAATATACTCCAGCTGCTCCAGAGTAGGATGAGTTTTACTTAACAGGTGAGCCATTCCCAATACACCATTCATCGGTGTGCGGATTTCATGACTTACATTGGCTAAAAATTGTTCCTTTAATTTGTCGGATAGCTCTGCAATATCTTTCTGCTTTTGCAATTCTTCCAGATCGTATTTTATATGAAGTGCTTTGGTTTTTAAATTGATCTCTTCAGATGTACCTTGCTTGTCCAGCTCATAAAACTTTTTAAAATGCTCAAGTGAATTTAACGGATCACCGATCTTTTCATACGCTATAGCCAGAAACTGATGAATTTTTATCAGCTGCCCTTCCATAGGCGATGCCGATGCAATTTTTAATGCCTGTTGCAGAACTTCAATGGCTTTATCAAATTGAGTCAACTCTATGTATAAATTTCCTAAGCTCTTCTTAAGCTGAGCAATAACGCTCGGGTCGTCCCCCTCCTCCGCGATTTCAAGTGCTTTTTTAAAATTTTGAAGGGACTTATCGTAATCTTTTGTTTTGGTATATAGAATGGCAAGACTACCAATTGTTTTCGCCCTTGCCTCAGTTGATTCAAGTTGATCCAGTGAATTTACAGCCCGCAATAGATAATACAATGCCTTGTCCTCATCATCGAGCCAGTTGTAGGCATTGCCCAAAAGATAATAGCTATTCACCATTTCTTTTTTATTTCTGAGTCCTTCAAATATTTTCAATGACTTTTTAAAATAGTCGATCGCATTATCATATTCCTTCAGGTAGATATAAAGCTTACCAATCTCATTATAACTGTGAGCAATACCTTCTGAATCTCCGGCGTCGGTTTTCAGCTTCAGAGCTTCAAGAATGAAATGCAATGCTGAAGGTACATCACTTAATCTACGATAAATATTACTGATGTCGTGTAAACAATTGAGTTGACCACTCAAATCCTGTAGGTTCTTGTAAAATTGAAGTGCCTCAGTATAACCTGAGAGTGCCTGTTTAAAATTTTTAAAAGTTAAATGCGTGTTTGCCTTTTCACGAATGATGAATGCCACCGAATTCTGATTATTGCTTTTTAAAGCCAGAACAAGGGCTTCATCCAGCAACGCTAAAGCTTGCGTATGATTCCGTTGGCGAACGGTATGAGCACGTTGAATTAAACTATCTATTGTTGACTGCGACATTTTCAATTGATTTTCGGTTCCATATACTTAATGGAAATTCATACCGAATTATAGGGCAGACACGCTTTTATGTTGCCGCCATTATGCTGAAACCCTTACACATTATGATGTTTTACTAAGCCCTCATAAATAAACCTTTAAGGTCAGTAAATTTTTTAAGCCCTAGCAGGTAATAAGAAAAAAGTATAGATTTTTGATATACGAGCTTATTATCTTGAATTTCAGATAGATGCATATTTTTATTGCCTTCCGCATATCGTTTTTTATCTGCCTGAAAGTCCTTATGGGCGCGAAATACGGCAAGACTGTCCTCGCGGCTATTGGAAATCAGAAACTTGATTGCTGCAAGGGTATCCAGAATTCGGCGATAGAAAATTAGCTTCTTAAATTCCGACTCAGGTACGTTTTTAAATAATAAGAATAAATTATTACGGAAGTTGAAGTAGGTTTTTTTTGGATTCTCCTTGGGTAATGAACCTCCGCCTACATGATATACTTTTGAATCCGCACAATACCAGATCTCATAACCCGCATGTTGCATTCTCCAACAAAGATCAATTTCTTCCATGTGTGCAAAAAAGTGATTGTCAAAACCATTTAGCTCATGAAAACAGGACGCCCGAACGAACATACAGGCTCCTGTGGCCCAGAAGATCCGGCAGTTGTCATCGTACTGCCCATTATCTTTTTCCAGGGTATTAAAGATTCGTCCTCGACAAAATGGAAATCCTAGTCTGTCAATGAATCCTCCGGCAGCACCGGCATACTCAAACTCATCCGGTTTTGATTGGGATAAAATCTTCGGCTGACAGGCTGCAATTTTTTTGTTTGAATCCATTAGCCGGATTACAGGGCTTATCCAGTCTTCTTTGACTTCTACATCTGAGTTTAGAAGAACATAGTATTCACTTTTTATTTGCGCCAGTGATTCGTTATATCCACCGGTAAAACCATTGTTTTTTGAAAGCCGAATGATCCGTATCCCGGGGTAATTTTTTTCGATAAATTGAATTGAATTGTCAGTAGAAGCATTATCCGCAACGATAAGCTCGGCTCTATCACGGCAAGATTGCGTGATTCCGGGTAAAAACCTTTCTAGGAATGATTGGCCATTCCAATTTAAAATAACAACTGCGACACGCATCGAAGGATTGGTTATAAACAAAATTACCCTGCAAAGATGCAAGGTAATTTTAATTTCAGGAGTAAGAATACAATAATTTATTTTGGATTATTGAAATTATCCTTCGTTTTAGTGCCATAGGTATCTATAGCTTTTTCCTGATCCATGTCAGGTCCAAATTGCTGGGTTCGGTCATGTAATTTTAGTTCCCAAGCGGCATCTTGTAACTCGCCTTGTGCATCTGAGTGAAGGAGCTGATAATCATTTGTGGAATTACCCAATGAGTAAAATACGAATTTCCGATTGGTCTGATGATCGAGTTGGTAATAGTGCCAGATTGTATATGGACGTGTTGTCGGACTCATCTCTTCATTCACAATGCTGTTTGGAGGACCGTATTGCAGATAAACACGTCCGCGGTCAGTTTCGTAACCCTTTTTATTCCTTGCACCGAATTCCTCATTCACTTTATCAACCTCCGCCTTATATGCCAGCCAGGCGACTTCAGGGTTTTCAGGATTTCTCTTTACCCAGAAAGTATAAAAATACCTCTGCATTCCTTCAATTTCATTTCGATCAATAATATTTTGCGCTATCTGAGCATCTGTGCGGGCAGAGATAGGGTATAGGCAGGAAATATTTTCTTTTAATAAGGCAAGTTCGGAAATA
>CAYHFJ010000243.1:0-4816 GCA_964355885.1 uncultured Flavobacteriales bacterium | reverse complement strand
TAATCTTTAACAAAGATAGAAAAAATCATAGATTTGAAATCAAATTTGAATAATGATTCGGATTATGATTAAATCTGTAAATTGGAGGCAAAATAGTTTACAATGAAGAAAATAATTCTCCTTATTGTACTTTGCTTCTCGTTCATGGTGGGATATTCACAACTGTATATCTCCGGAATCGGAATACGTGCGGGGAAGTTCAATACAGGTATCACTTCAAAGTTTTTCTTTTATGCTGATAACAATACAGGGATGCAGTTTGATGCTTACTATACTAACATTGCTTCAGGAGGCTATACCGTAAAAGCATTTTTCATTAAGCAGGTGCCCTTTAAAATCCCAATTATCCAGCTTCCCCTGGATTTTATTTTTGGTGGCGGAGCACATGCAGGATATTTTCCTTTTGAACAACAGGGTTTTTACAAACGATCAAAGAATGACGCTGATTATTATTCAAAATCTGTTGTTTCAGTCGGAGTGGATGCCAGTATTCAAATTGAATATCAGGTAAAAAAAATAGCACCTTTTACTATAGGAATAGATGCCGTGCCTTATTTTGAATTTATAAATCAAGGTCCGGAATTTCTTGATTTTGGGGTTTCAGTCAGGTATGTTTTTCGATAGTACCGGTTAAAAAATCTTCAATAATCCGGATTGCATTTGCAAGTCGTTGTGAACCAGCTCCGGTAACAATGGCATAATTTAATTTTCTGTGTTTTAATTCACGTTCATACCATTCGAAGAAGAAATCACGACGATTTGGATTTTCCCTTACCGGATCATTTTCAAATGGTATGTCAGCTGCAGTTAACAAATAGAGGTTATAAGGATGATCTTCTATTAATTTTTCCACCCATGGGGGACAGGTTTTGAAGACATCTTCCATCCAGACTTTTCCCATGATGCTTTCAGTATCCGAGAATAGTAATTTGTTTGCGCTTGAGATAAATGTTTTCTCCAGATTAAATTGCTGTTCTATGCAGTGCAGAACATCTTCTTGATTATATTTTCTATTCAGACCCTCTACAAAAGTTCTGGAATACTCCGGGACGAACACTGTCTTATAATGTATAGCTAAACCCCTGCATAAGCTTGTTTTTCCTGTTGATTCAGAGCCAATCAATGCAATCCGACCAATATCCTTAGAATTAAGCATAAGTTAAACCTGTAAAGTCCGCTTCCATTCTTTTAATCCTTTAATGGCCAAAAGAAGAAATAATAAGTACAAGAAAGCCATCAAGGGAAGTTCTTTATATATATACATAGGAATGTAGAGCACGTCGACAAGGATCCACAGAAGCCAGTTTTCAATTTTCTTTTTAGCTACCATCCACTGGGCGACGAGACTTATTACTGTCAGTGAGGAATCTGACCAGGGTAAGTCGGCATCGGTATAGGTTTGAAGAAACCATGCCAAAAGAAAAATTGCAGGGAGAATTATGATTGAAATAATTTTCCATTCGGACAAGGTCGTTTTCGAGGGAGCTATTTTTTTGCTTTGTGAATCAGGCTTGATCCAAATGTACCATCCATAAGCAAGCAGGATGAAATAGATTAATTGTAAGGATGCATCAGCATAAAGGCGTATGGATGGAGTAAAAAATAGCCAGGCATAGAGTAATACATTTAACATTCCAACCGGGAAACACCAGACATTTTGTTTTAGGGTTAGCCATACTCCTACAACTCCCGTGATCATTGCTGTCAGCTCGAGATAAGATAGCCATTGACCTAAAACGTAAAATCCGTGTTCCAAAAGTTTGCAAATATTGAAAAATGGATGGAGAATAAATGAAATTCAAAAGATTTCTTTCAAAGATTGATTTTATACTCAAAAATGAGCGTTCGGATTTGACCCCTGCTCTGTCATGGTTTAGTCACAATTAGCCTTATTTTAGCTTTTCATCTTACATATTGATGGATTATTTTAACATTGACAAGAATTTAACAATCATTATTAACAAAATTAAACCGGGGGCAACTTCAAATAGAATTAAAATTTTATTGCCGGGGGGGGGGATTATGTCACTACTAAGTAAGTTTGTCGATTCCTTGCATGTGAACATTGTACGTGCTGGAAATAGGGAAGGCATGAAGCCTTTTTCTATGATTAACCATTTTCAAAAATCAAATGTCATTGTTCAACTTCAGAAAGGAAATATTTTTGTAGGTAAGGATGGTCTGCCAATGGAAAGGGACAGCTTCTATTTCCAACCCGCTGCTCAACCTATTTACACAAGATATGGTTTGCCTCCTTATCGTGAGTTCGGAGAAAATGGTTTTGACAATGAAAATGAATTGGGTACCTACCTCAGGCTTATCGAACCACATGAGGAACGAAATGACCTGGAGCAGGTTTATTCTTTTTTAGTTTTTGAACTTAGTTTATTCAATGCAATTCCATTCTTCGAAGTATTGGAATTACCTGCTTTTGCAATTCCTCCGGATGAGGAATTCGGTTTTCTCATCAAACACATTGCCGGGGAGTTTTATCAAAATAAACTTGGCAGAGAAAAATTAATCAATGGTTATATGGAGCAGGTGGTTATTCACCTTTGTCGGTTTCTTGAATCTCAGGTTCAATTCAAGAAGCATATTGATAAACTGGAATTTCTGTCAGACCGTCGTTTAGTCGACATTGTAAAGTATATACAAATGAATTTGGGAAGCGATCTTTCAAATAAAACGATTGCCAATGTAGCCTTTGTCTCAGAAGACTATGTAGGACAATTTTTTAAAACTTTAACAAAAAAAAATCTTCAGGATTATATTGAAAACCAGCGCCTGGATAAAGCTATGTTATATCTCAGGACTGAACCTGATAATATTCAGGAGATCGCACACCGTGTTGGCTTCAAAGATCCGGCTTACTTCAGCAGGAGATTTAAAATGAAGTTTGGCTTTAACGCAAACTCAATTCGCACTCATAATAGTCCGTTAATTTGAGGATACTCTTAGTGCATGGGATAATTCAGCCATCAGTCCGCTTTGTGATTCAAGTGCATTTCCAACTACGATGATGTCTGCTCCGGCCTGACAAAGTTCCAGTGCTTTTTCGACTGTTTTAATTCCGCCTCCGACAATGAGTGGCAGATCCACTGCTTTCCGGACACTACTAACCATACTGACACTAACAGGGAAACGTGCTCCGCTTCCGGCATCGAGGTAAATACTCCGAAGGCCCAGTAATTCTCCTGCCATGGCAGTACATTCTGCAATATCATTTTTATCGTGAGGGATGGGGAATGTCTGGCTCATGTATGAAGCTGAAGTTGGAGCTCCACTATCAATGAGCATGTAACCGGTAGGAATAACCTCCAGATTTCCGGCTTTGATTAATGGTGCTATGAGTACATGATTACCTATGAGTAGTTCCGGATTACGACCACTGATAAGGGATAAAAAGAGAATGGCGTCAGCTTCATTACTCACTTGCATAATGTTTCCGGGAAAAAGGACAAGAGGTATAGTAGATGTTTTTTTTAATGCTTGGAGGCAATCACGAAGATGATCCTGTGTAAGAATACTACTGCCTATGAAAAAGTAGTCAACCTGACAGTCGCTGGCTTCGCGACCAAGATCAATGCATTGTTCAGGTGTTGTTTTGTCGGGGTCGACAAGTACGGCGAGACTTTTTTTACCCTCTTTCCTTTGCTTTTCAATTCTCGAATAAATGGAAGTCATCAGCTAATTTAATAAACGAATGTAAGAAAAATTGATGGATCGGGCCCTTCATTTTTTCCTTTCTAAAGAGCGTTTCATTTTTATTTAAAAATTTGCAAGACTCTTGAAATTTAGTCCGCCACACTATATGCAAGCATCATTTCCTGCCAACATTCATAAGAAATGTTATGTTTTTTGATCAGGTTGTTTTTTCTTATCCATGCAATGACATCACCTGATCCTGAATAACTAAAGGGATCAACATGCAGGTTTCCACGGAAATCTATTTCACCCCGGCCATAGAGTTTGTAAAGGACTTCCTTGGCTCCCCATAACACATGCAGATATTCAACTAGATGAACTTCCGGGACGGAGCTTAGTTCCTGTTCATTCGCAAACTTTCCGGAAAGCTCAACGATTCGTTCACGGAGAGTTTCAAGATCTATTCCTGCATTGGCTTTGGATGTGATCAGAATTGCTACAAATTCTTTTGTATGAGAAATGGAAACGCCCATCCGATTATCAAGAATTGGTTTTCCAAAGCCATCATAGTTAATTGTTGGTACTCTCCCGTTCTGAAATAGTTTTTTAATCAAGACCCGTACTGTTAACCATTCTCGTTTTCTTTTGTCACTTTTAAAGGCATGCCATTTTTCGAGATCTGAAAGATTCAAAGGTTCAATACTGAGCAATTCATCAAATGACTCCGTGCTTTGCCAGATCCCAATTGAATAGTCCTTTTCAATTCTTTTTAAAACTATTGGCATTATTTTGTGTTGTAGCGTGCAAGATGTCAATTTTTTAAGGAATTTGACGAAATTTACCAATTCAGCTTGGGATTTAATAGGGTATTTCATACCTTTGCAGCCTGAAATTCAATAAGATCTACTTTTAAAACATAAATCATAATGACGAACACAGCCAGCGTGGAAAAATTTGTAAAATTTAAAGTTAAAGACATCTCATTAGCGGAATGGGGTCGTAAAGAAATCGAATTAGCTGAAGTTGAAATGCCGGGTTTAATGGCACTTCGGGAGGAGTTTGGTAAACAAAAACCTCTTAAGGGTGCAAGAATTGCAGGATGTCTTCACATGACTATTCAAACTGCTGTTTTAATCGAAACTCTTGTAGAACTGGGTGCTGAGGTTACCTG
>CAYHFJ010000242.1:0-4828 GCA_964355885.1 uncultured Flavobacteriales bacterium | reverse complement strand
GCTTAAGTTCACTCAAAAGAAATTTAAAGATGGATCCACCATCGTTGTCTTTTGCTATGGGCTGAAGTTGCTTATTCATTTTCGTCTTCTTTAGAGTTAGTTCTGTTTTTAGTGGCTTCATGGATACCTAACAACAGTGGTGGCAAAAGGACAAATACAGAAGGTACTGTATAAAGAAATCCCTTTGAAAGCTCCGGATAGGAAGAGTTTTGAAGTTTGGTATTAAACCCTACCTCTTTAAATGGAGCTGATGAAAGGTACAACCATCCAGTTCCTCCAGCCACCTCCTCACCCCAAATCTGATCTACATAATCCTTGGGATTTTCAATTATTCTCTTACGCGCATCTGCAATAAGCTCTCTTCTGGTTCCAAAAGTCAGCGCATCACCTGGACATGCTTCGGCGCAAGCGGGTATCTTTCCGGCTTTAATCCTGTCGTAACAAAGATCGCATTTCTCAATTTTTGGATTCGCACTATGGTACTCGAATTTTGGCACATCAAAGGGACAAGAAACCATGCAATATCGGCATCCCATGCATTTATTGCCTCTCCAGACCACAGGACCTTCTTTGGTTTTGTACATAGCCTGTGTAAGGCAAGCCGCAGCGCAGGCTGGCTCGTTACAATGCATGCACTGTTTCTTGACGAAAACTTCACCTTTTGAAGTTGTGTAATTGTTGATCACGCAGCGCTGTGTTTCACTGGTTTTCCTTAGCACATCAACTTTTAACTCATCTTTGGTTTCAGGAAGATCATGCGTTTTGGCACAAACCCTTTCGCATGCGCGGCAGCCCAGGCACCGGGTCGAATCATAAAGAACACCTTGAAATTCGACTGCATTCTCTTCCGACTTTGCAGCACCAAAACTATTTCCTACCGCTAGTGTTGCTCCCGCAACACAAATGGTTTTAAAGAAATCACGGCGGTCGAAGCCCATAATTTTTATTTTTAGCGTTTGTATATTAAGATTAGTTGTATCAGATTACCTGGAAACATCAATGAATCTTGTTTGAAAATCTTCCCAGATCTTTGGATCAAGGTTAGCCAAGACATTATCGGTGAGTTCTCCTCCATCCTGAATGATCACATGTGCATATACCTGATTATTTGTTTTCACAGAATCGGTAATAAAATCTTTGAGTCTCATAAATTCATCTCGTAGCCACTCAGCATATTTATCACCCATAAACATGAACTGAATTTCTCTGAGCCAGTTTTTAGGTTCAATTTGGTAGACCCATCCCTTGAAATAAGGTGAAGTGTTTATCATGCCGGCATCTGTAAGTAAAGAGTCATTCTGCTCAAGTATCGTCCCGGAAATAGGTGCATAAAGATTTAATTGCTTGCCGTCCTGAATGATAGTCATAATTACTTCACCCTTCCTAACAATTTCACCGGCCTCTTTCATCTTTATTTTGGTCAATTTTCCGGTTATGTGCTGCAGAAAATCATCGATACCAATTCTGACGTTTCCATCTTGTTCCATAAAAGCCCAGGTATGAGTTTTATCGAAATAAAGACCTTTGGGAACATCGATGGTTTTTTCAATCAGAACGGGGGCAATTCCAAATTCCTGATCAAGGATTTCTTTTTCAGCCCTTCTTTTGCTATAGAAGAAGATGGCTAGAAATCCAACAATCAAACCAAGGAATGTCAAAAAAACAGGCCAGGATTTTGGGGTAAATGTTGCTTCTGCCTTGAATGGATCTTGCATGGAAGAGGGCACCAATGAAGCCAGATTTGTTTGCTTCTCCCCTGTTGTGAGGTTACAGAAACCATTTGAATTCATCATTTCCTGACCATCAGCCATAATCCATGAAAGGAACGCCAGTTCATTGGAATTAGCCGGCTTCGCTTCTGCTACTACCATGATGTTATTGGATAATGAATTGGGATATTTTCCAATCCAAACACCATGGGTAAACTCGTCCAGATTTGTATAAATATTTTCAAAATTATCCAAACGTCCATTGCCATTTTTATCTATTGGAAGCAATCTGATGTCATCATTAAGAGTTGAACTCCGATCTAATCTCAGATCGCTTAATTTGCAGAATCCAATGGCAAAAGGATCAGCTTTTACAGCTGCAAGAACTTCTGTCGAATTTAAAAGAGCTTTTGGGACCATTGTACCAAGTTTGATTTTTGAAAATACCTCCAGCCCGGGTATCAAATTCCGATCATTTGAAAGGTATAATTTCACCGGACTCGATTTGCCTGCAGGAATCAAATCTGACCAGTTTTTGCTTTCTGTTCCAGCAAAAAGGATAGCAAATTCATCAGAAGAAATGCCGGATTTCTCCAGTTGGCTCCGCATTGGATTGTTTACATTGAAAATAGGGACGATCACATCACGGCCCACAATCATCTTCCAATCAAGCTGATTATTCGATGTGACTGAATGGCCTTCCAAAACAAATGCAATTTGCCCGGGTTTATCCGGCATTGTTTCATTTAATAGCGCAAGTGAAACGTTGGAAGCAGAATTCAAAGCTTTGTACTCTCTAACCCAATTTTGAGTAAGAATATACAATTCGGGAGAACTGGAAACACTCAACACGTTTGTTCCGGTCTGAATTACTGGTAATTCTTTTGGATTGTCGGTCTGGCTGAGAGCACTGACCGTTTGATTAAAAATCAAAAGTGACAACCCGACGAATAAAAGTGAAATGTTTTTCATGACTTAGATTATTATTATTGACCACTAACTTTCTTTTGTTCAAAATATGAAATGAACATCTGAAAGGATCAATTCAATAACTGTGCCATGAAAAATTTAAAATTATATACTATTGATTATCTGATGTATACAAAATTTTAGATGAAAATATAAACGGCAATAGTGTTGAATAATTCAACACTATTTTTAAAATATTTATGTAATAAATTGATTTATTGATTATTAAACTGGGTGTATATATTCTATACAGTGTTTAATTTATATACAACACATATTGTATGTGTCTAAAATTCAGTCAAATACGTTTTAATTAAATTCAAACGTATTTGACTGGTGGATTTTTAAGGGCTCGATACATCAAATATCCCCCCACTAAAATAAATGGAATACTCAAAATTTGCCCCATGTTCAAAGCCATCCCGGCCTCAAAGGCTTCCTGGTTTTCTTTGATGAATTCAACAAAGAAACGGACAATCATAATTCCGGCGAATCCATAACCAATAAAAAATCCCGCACGATCTTTGAGATCTTTGGATTTAAAAAATAACACAATAGCAGTAATGAATACCAAAAGATAGCCAAGTGCCTCATAAATCTGAGTTGGATGTTTAGCTATAGTTTCGTGGTTTCGTTCGAAAATAAATCCCCAGGGAAGATTGGTAGCGACACCATATATTTCGGAGTTCATCAGGTTGCCGGTGCGAATCATTGCTCCAACCAATGCAGTAGGTATAACCAAACGGTCCAGCGTCCATAGCATCGACCTTTTGGTCACTTTTTTAGAGAAAATGTAAATAGCTATTACGATCCCTAGTCCACCACCATGGCTGGCCAAACCTTGATATCCAACGAATTTATAACCAAATTCACCTTTTGCAATTGGTAGAATTATTTCCAAAATGTGCTGAGAGTAATAGCTCCAGCCATAGAAAAATACATGCCCAAGCCTCGCTCCTACTATGGTTGCTACAATTGTGTAAACAAATAGCTTATCTAGCCAGTCTGTATTGGATGACTCATACTTAAACATCTTAAACATGATCTGGTAGCCAATCAAGAAACCTAGTGCAAACATAAGTCCGTACCAACGGACAGAAATTGGTCCCAAACTAAACAACTCAGGACTTACATTCCAATGAATGGCTAATAAAGTGCTCATTATCTATATATATTGAAAGTTAGAATCTTGTTCAATTGTTTTTAAGTTGAGAGTTGAGAGTTGAGAGTTGAGAAAAAAGCAGAATACTCAATTTATTAAACCATTTCACCAAACTCTTAACTCTCAACTTTAAACTCTCAACTTTCTCATTCGTGTCCGTGACAATTTTTGAATTTCTTACCACTTCCACAAGGACATGGCTCATTACGTCCAACTTTAGGTGCATGTCTGACCGGTTGGGGCGCTTTGTGTTCTTCCGGATGTTCACCCGGACGACCTGTTGAATCCTGCTTCTCTTCGCGGTATTGCGAACGATCTTGTGAACGTCGGGCAACAGGAGCCTCCTTCACCTCATCTGCTTCACTGATTGGAATCTGACCTTTCATCAGCGTAGAAACGACTCCCCTGTTAACCTGCTCCATCATAGCTTTGAACAAGTTGAAAGACTCAAGTTTGTATATGAGAAGTGGATCTTTTTGTTCGTAGGAGGCATTCTGAACAGAGGTTCTCAACTCATCCAGCTCCCTTAAGTTCTCTTTCCAATGTTCATCAATGGTGGCAAGAATCACCTGCTTTTCGTAAGATTTAACCAGGTCTGTTCCTTGGGTTTTATACGCCTTCTCCAGATTGGTAACGATGTTAAAAAGTCGATGCCCATCTGTAATCGGAACAACAATATTGTTATAAATATGAGATTTAGTCTCATAAACATTTTTAACCACAGGCCATGCCTGTTTGGAAATTGCCTGCGATTTGCGGGTAAAATTCTCAATGGAAGCATGATATACCTTGTCAGTAAGCTGATCCACATTCATCTTGGTAAACTCCTCTTCTTCAACTGGAGAATCCAACGATAGTGCCTTAATCAGATCGATGCGGAAATCTTCAAAACCTTCATGGCCATTCGGCTGATGTTCCTGCGTCAGCATTTCACCCATGTCGAATATCATGTTCAGGATATCCACCTCTATACGTTCTCCGAACAAAG
>CAYHFJ010000241.1:0-4877 GCA_964355885.1 uncultured Flavobacteriales bacterium | reverse complement strand
CATTGCCGTTTGAAGTATAATATCAAATCACAAAACCTAACCGTTCAGAGTATAATTACGGCAAGACAAAAATTCGTTAAAAAATAATTTAAAATTTTATTCTGAAATATAAAACACTTTATTCTATATCTCTTCATCCCTTTTTTACCTACCCTTTCTAATTGGTAGTTCTAATTCAGGTTTCACACTATGATCAAGAGATCACAAAAACTTCGGCATTTTATTAAAGTTCTTTTCTTTTCGGCCTCTTAAAACCGGAGAAACAAATGACAGGTTAAATTCCCAAGCTTTAGTTGAGCTATTCAGTTTACTTAAGCCGGAAGTATTGATATCATAGCTGACTCCTAATCCAAACTTATAATAATCAAATCGGGTTGCGAGAATAACCGCATCCTGCAAACGATAAAAAGCTCCTAAGGAGAAAAAAGCTTCTTTGTGGTGATTTGTGTAGCGTGATTTAAGCTGAACTTTATTTTTAACTAGACCTCCAAACAAAATTTCTTTTTGCTTTCCCTGAAAAGAAACCAGAAAGCGAGGGTTCAACCAGGTTGTTTGATCTCTGGTGATATTTAATTCAGCACTTCCATGAAGAGAGATCTTCCGGCGCAAAGGAGTTTCCTGTCTGGCATAAAAGCTGACGTTAGGACTTCCGATATGCGACATACTTGCTCCCACTGAAACCGTGTTAATTCCATCCGGTACATAATAGTAGAGTACGCCACCATTGAAATCCAGGTATGTAAATTGTTTCAGTTGCAAATTATCCTGAGAAGGAAGTGATGGATCAAAAGCATCCCCGTTCCATTGTGAATCCCATGTAGTTTTAGAAGGATCAAGCCCCATCTGATTTAATCCTGCCTGAAAGCCAATCGCAAAAAAGTGACTGGCATCATTATCCATGGCCGCCACGTAGGAAACGGAAGCTTCGATAACAGTATTTTTAAATCCGGCACTTCCGGCCTTGTCCTGGTATAGTAAAAGTCCCACACCAAAGAAATTTGTGCCAAGTTTTCCTTTTCCGAGTGGCGCATCTCCCGCGACATGAATCGTGGAATATCCCTTTCCTAATCCCGACCACTGTGAGCGATAATTATTTGAAAGACGAAAGGTCCCGTCAAAGACTCCTGTCTGAGCTGGATTTACCTGCAGAGGTGTGGTATTAAACTGAGAAAAATGAGCATCCTGTGCTTGTATGTCTGCCGTAATTAAAAGCAGACTTATAATGATAGATGCAAGTAAATTTTTTTTCATCGAATTAAATTTGATTGAAGATTTACCTTACAAGTGTGACATCACCGGATTGGGTAGTGGTTTCTTTATCCTCGTAGTTAACGGTGATCACATACATGAATACTGCAGGATCAAGGTCTTTTCCTTTATAACGACCGTCCCAGCCAATACTAGCGTCAGTGGTTTCAAATACTTTTTCTCCCCAACGGTCATAAATACTGAAACGAACTCCATACAAATTGTTTCCTCTCAGATATAAGATATCATTATGACCATCTCCATTGGGTGAAAATATATTTGGAACAAAGTATCTGTTGTTGTGTAATATGGTCACCGTTACCTGTCGTGTCGCGATACATCCGGTGCTACTGTCTACAATAGCAACTGTATAAGTTGTACTTGTGCCCGGTGTGGCAATCGGGTTAAATCCACCGCTTGTATCCAGTCCTGCAGACGGAGCCCATGAATACGAAGAGCCTCCTCCTGCATTCAGTTGATATGAATTGCCAAAGAACATGGCTGTATCCGGACTCACATACGCGCCGGGTACACTTTCCACATTTATGTAGGAATATTTTACTAAAGTGTCTGAACCATTTATATTGGAGACGATCAGACGAACATCATAAAAACCATCTACGGCATAACAGATATTTGTTGGGTTCTTTGCAGACGAGGTGTCAGGACTGGCTCCCGGAAAATACCACGACCAGACTATAGGGGATTCTGTTGAAAGGTCGAAAAAGTTAACACACCGATTGGAACAAATGTTTTGTGTAAAGGTATTGAAGTCAGCTACAGGAAGCGGGCAGGTATCAATGACCATATAATTTGTAAGGGTCAGCGTATCAAATCCGAATGAATTTCCAACAATCAATGTAACATCGTATGATCCCGGTGTATTATAACATATACCTATAGGGTTAGGGTTTGTACTTGATGTTGGAGTGCCTCCCGGGAAATTCCAAAGCCATGATGTAGCACCACCTGTACTCTGATCGTAGAAATTCATGCATGTTCGTTCGCATGTCCTTGTAGTATCAGAACTGAAATCCGCCAGCGGAGGATTACAAGGATTTACTGTGATGTAATCTACTTTGGTAATTGTGTCTGTTCCTGTACTATTGGAAACAATCAGCTGAACGGAGTAAGTTCCTGCTGCAGAAAAACATACATTCGTTGGATTCGGCAAGGATGAGGTTGCCGGCGTTGCGCCGATAAAATTCCATGTAAAGCTTGTTGGGTTGCTCGTACTTTGATCAAAGAAATTAATACAATCATCTATACATAAAACGGTATCACTGGCATAGAAATCAGCGATAGGTGCAAGCGCGCCAAAGAGTTGGATATTGTCGACAACAAAAGAAGGGCTTGTACCTGTCCCTCCATTATCATTTTGCCAGCGGAAACCGATTTTAACATTCGGATTGTTGTCTGCACCTGGAGGTAATTGAACTGAGAAAGTAGTCCATGTTCCGAATCCGGCTCCGCAGATCTGACTCGTTCTTGGCGGATCTGATATGATTGTCCAGATTAAACCATCCCAAAATTCAATTTGAGTATTATCATCATTGATCAGATCATCTCCATATTCAAAATAATCGAAGTTCAGTTGAATACCAATTTCTCCCGTACAATCTATGATAGGAGATTCAGCGCGTTTATTGGTTTGAACTTCTATCTGAAATCCTCCCGGATCATAAACAGCTCCGCAATCACCAGTATTACAAAGTGTCAATGAATTTGGAGATCCGACCACATTGCCAACATGCAGTGTCCGATTCGTTAAAGAGCTATTGGCATGACACCCCGGTGTTGAACAACTGCCTGAACTAAGTCCTGGCTCTGTCGCGCTGATATACCATTCATTGGCGAAAATGTCCTGAGTACCAATGTCAGCAACAACCCAAACACCATTTGTCGTAACAGTATTGTTGGCCCGGTTTCCCTGATCGCATACACCACTGGTATTACCAAAGTCTTCGGTCCAAAAGGCTTGTGCCTTTAGCTTTGTTGAATTGCTACCGAAAATCAGAAGCCCTGCAAGAAGCAGGGTTCTGAATGTCAACAAATATTTTGAAAGTTCTTTTTTCTTGATCATGTTTCTAAAATCGAAACAATTTACAACTATTTTAGGAATCCCCAATTTTTCTGTTTAAATATTGATTTGCAAATAGATACAAATTAAAATCAGGGCTTGTTGTGGCTTGTTTCAGGTCTTTAAGCAATTCCTGTTTATGAATATCTTTCATTTTGGATTGCTGAATGAGTCGATAAGCTTTTTCACATAAGAGATAATTCTTTTTTTCTGTCTGATGAGTGGAATGTGTATGTGAATCTATTGCCTCGATAAGTTCAGAAATTCCTTCTTTCATCGTTGCACTGACATTTATCACTGGTATTGTCCATGCCGTATTCCGAAAATCATGAAGCATTTTTTGCAGCGTGTTTGCAAGTACATCCGCCCCTTCCCGGTCGCTCTTATTCACAACAAAGATGTCGGCAATTTCCATAATTCCTGATTTCAGTGTTTGTATCTCATCACCTGATTCAGGAACAACAACTACCAAAGTAGTATCTGCCAGTCCGGCAATTTCCACCTCCGACTGACCTACTCCTACAGTCTCTACGATAATCATATCAAAATCGGCATTGCGTATTAAGTCAACGAGTTCGATGATTTTTTCTGACAGACCACCCAGAGACCCGCGCGTGGCAAGCGAACGGATAAAGATATTTGGATCAGTAAAGTGTTCTGACATTCGCAATCTGTCTCCAAGCAGCGATCCAAAATTAAAAGGAGAGGTAGGATCTATGGCAAGAATGGCAATTTTTTTTCCTCTTGCACTAAGTTCCGTAATCATGGCATTGATTAAAGTACTTTTTCCTGCTCCGGGAGGACCTGTTACCCCAATTACGGGAATTGTTGAAATGGTCTTTAGTTGGTACAGGAGTTCTGTCGCTCCTTCAAGGCTATTTTCAATCAGGGTGATCGCACGGGCTAAGGTCTTGCGATCGCCCGTGGCAATGAGTTTCAATATGGAACCTGCCTCCTGACTTGTCATTTTCTTATCGAATTAAGACAAAGAAACAAGAAAGGAGCCGACCATCAAAACGGAATGAGGAAATATATTAAATTGCAGGCTCTGTATGTCGACAATTAAACTATCTGTAGTCATTATTACCTTCAACGAGGAGAGGAATATAGCCCGTTGTCTGGAATCTGTCAAAATGGTGGCAGATGAAATTATCGTGATTGACTCATTTTCGACAGACAGAACGGAAGAAATTTGTAAATCCTACAATGTCCGATTCATACAGAATGAATTTAAAGGGCACATAGAACAAAAGAATTTTGCTCTGGAGCATTCTACATTTAGTCACGTGCTTTCCCTGGATGCGGATGAAGCCCTTTCTCCCGAACTGGAGAAAAACATCCTCGAACTGAAAAATAACTGGATATATGATGCCTATGAGTTGAATCGCTTAACTAATTATTGTGGTACGTGGATTCGCCACGGTAGCTGGTATCCGGATCGTAAATTCCGTTTAATACTTAAAGGAAAGAGTAAGTGGCTTGGTGAAAATCGGCACGATGCTTATGTTCCGGATGCAAGTTCAACAAATGGAAGAATGAAAGGGGATCT
>CAYHFJ010000240.1:0-4904 GCA_964355885.1 uncultured Flavobacteriales bacterium | reverse complement strand
CTCAGCCATCGGGTGAAATCACGTTGTTTCAGCTTGCTGGATAGTTCAGGATAAGTCTTCAGGAAAATGTCATATAGCTGCTTTTTGTCGTACAAAATGTCAGGCACAAGTTTGGCATCAGCCCAGTCTACAAACTCTTCAGACGTCCTGTTTATGAGCTTTGTGAGGCTCAGGTTGATTGGGTCAGAAGCCATGAGACCGTTTTTTAGGAACACCTGAAGGCACTGGACAATTACGTTATAAAAGCGGTTCCACTCGTCATCATCCCATTCATCAAAGAAATTCCTTCCAAATTTGTCACGAGGACTATAATCACTTGAATATGTGCCTGATACCTCGAATTCATACATTCGACGAAGAAAGGAGCTGCTGTTACCGTTTATGGCATAATTAGTGGTAATTGCTACCTTAGGAGCCTTCTCGAAAGGGATAAAAACGTGGTCCTTGTATTTCCGCCGGACAAAAAGACCACTTGTCATGAGTGGAAATAAAACTTCGAGATTGAAGTCTTTAGCGACATCATCGAAGAGCAAAACCTGAGTTTCAAGTTCAACAGAGGACAGTCCAAACCATTCCCTGGAATCATAAAGCTTTCCATCGATGATGGACAAGTGCCGTATTTTCCCAATTGCATTGATCAATAAAGTTTTTCCGGAACCTCCATTGGGCATCCCGTTTTTGTACACATCAAGAAGAATTATGGTCTTAGTCTCAGCAGCATTTTTTTTCCTGTGGACAAGGTAACCCATGGCAGAATTCAATGCGTTGAAACGCTCTTCTGATTTTAGGTCTTCATCTACAATTGTGAGATCCTTTAAGAATTGGAGGAAATCGCATGTTTCTCCGGGAGCAGACAGGTCAACTTGCGCGTAGTCAAGTTGGATGATGTTTTTTTCCCAAACGTATTGATCCACATCATCATATTTCAGAAGCTGGACAACATCGCTCGTAACCTTTATCACACCATTCTTGAATGGGAAATAGCCACAATCAGCCCTATCGGTCAGGAATTCCAAGTTCAAGGATGGTAGTAGCTTTAGATTCTTATCTCCGAAAAGAGCTGTCGATTTGTGCAGAGAATCAAGTATAGGTCCTGCCTCCCCTGATTCCTGGGTAAGCTCTATGATATAATTCTTTGTGATATCCAATAGGTAACCAACATTGACTGGACTGACAATATTTCCAACAATCTTAACAATTACAGGTTCGGATACCTTTTTGTTGATTGTATCAGAAAAATAGTTTCCAAGGCCTTTATTTGCAAAAAATTCGTAAAGTAAGTGTGGAATGATCTGACCTTTGCCATTCCAAAAGACAAAAGGATTAATTATATTTGTATTCATAGAAAACATTTTTTAATAAGAATTTGATGGAATATCGACCCTGAGAGCAGCACACTCTTCAGGGTCGATCCATTTTTAGTTACGTTCAGCAAATTCAAACCGGAAAATCTCTTCGGCTATCGTTGCTGTCTCAATCATGTCGAAATTGGCAACTTTGGCATATTTGGCCACCCACTGTTTGAACGTCCTCATCTCAATTGACTCTAAAGAAAAATCAGGGTAATTATAGTGTTCGAGCTTTTGAACCCATGAATTGTCTTCCCGCACTTTGGTAAATTTTTTCATGAACAGCACAAATTCCCTGCAAGTTTCATTAATGAGTTGGATCATCCCTGTACAATTGATGTCAGGAGAATCCAGCAAGCCACGATCTAAATAGAATTGTGCTATATAGGCCATAAGACTATAAAACTTATCCAGCTCTAGTTTCTCCATATCCATGTTTAAATCAAGCAGCAGACGTACCCAACCGGCTTCCCTTGTAGCAGGGAAAGCTGAAAATTGGTAGTCTCCCTGATCTTCAAATGGCAACTTTGCAAGGAGGCAAATTTTCATTCCTTGACGATTCTCCAGAATTAAACTAATTTTCTCTTTATCACAAGTAGTTACGTTTTTGAATATGAGAAATTGCATATCTTCTGACACCAGTGTCAAAACATTCTCAGGATCGTCAAGGTAGGAAGCATCAAGTACTTTCGTCTTTCTGAATTTTGCTATTGCTTTCACTATCAAGCGAGTGTGTGAATCGCCATCGTTTAAGTAACAACCATAGGTCGTATCCGCAAGGATAAAGAGCCTATTTTTACAATGACTCGATGAGTTTAGCATAGCTCCCATGATGGATGATAAGTGGCAAATCCTATCCTCTTCAGTAGCTTCCACTGCGAAATAACAAAGCCCTTGGATAAAATCGAAAAATTTACTTTCCTTGGCAGATTGAATCGATTGCAAATCGAGATTGTGGTCAATTATCTGACTTCTCCAGATGTACCTGGGAAGATCATTGTAGTTAAGCTCAACAATTGTTTTCGCTGTTATGGCCAACGCAGTTCGTTTGAAATATAAAAATGTCGTTGTAGCGCTGTCCTGGTTGAATTGTCCATCAAAAGTGCCAAGGGTTTTCTCTAGGAAGGCACGAAAAACGGCGGGATCTTCCGCAAAAATTTCTGCTTCTGATTTTACCCGTGAATTATCCTTGTCAACTTTGGGAAAGCATTCAATTGCCAATGGCAAAAGTGATTCTTGCTCGATCTGAGTCAATATCATGCCATCAACTCTAATTATTTTAGCCAATCTTTTATTCGACCCACATTTTGGAAGATATAGGAAAATTTTTTTCTCCCTTAATAACTGCTGCATTTTCAAATGCCTTAAATCATTACTATTAATGTTAATCATCAGTTTTTTTTGTTAGCACCAGATCCGGATTTTAACATCCTTCCCCTGATGCAGTGAATAATGAAATATTTCTAAAAGGAAAATATTGCTCGCATTCAGCGAACTTGAAATAGTACATGTGCGAAAAGGGTGAATTGTCTATTTCTCTTACAATCATCGCTTCACCCCCTTCCCTCTTCGCTCAATAGCCTGCAATACCGCTGCAGTATCAAACATGACTTTGCGCCCAATCTGACGAAAGGGGATCCAGTGTTCGTTTTTGTACTTCTGTGCTGTAACGGTTGAGCAGTCAAGGAAATCAGCCAGCTCGCGGATGGAGTGGAGAGTTTGGGTGCTCTCATTTTTTAATGGTGGTGGTGCATTCGTATTGCTCTCAAATGCTTTGTTGACCGCGTTCTTTATAACTTCGCTCAACTTTTGTTCATCAAACTGAAATTGAATCATTTTAAACTATTTTAAGTTTCGAATGATCCAAAATAAGCTCAGCAGTATGTGTAGTTCCATAACTACACATGCATTACTTATTGTTTTATATTACAGTATTACAGTTCGTTAAAAAATATTTTGGAAATTTCTTCAACTGCATGTGTAATTACACATGAGAAATCCTCCCACAAATTAGAATAGTGCTATTTTATCATCGATATTTCGCTTCTTTTCAGCCACTATTTTAGATTTCTTCTTATTTTCTGAAATGGTATTCTTCAGTGAGGAATAATTATTTTTTCCAATATGATGCCTCATCCAAACTTCAAAATTCTTTGGACTTCTGGCAGCAATTAGATGACCATCAATTTTACTTACAGCATAACAGAAGTACCTTTTCATATCTTTTCTAAATATTGGCTTACCAATCGGCGACTGTTTAAACCAATCCAAGCAAACCTCTGAACTTACATTTTCCCAAAGCTCCCCATTAAAGGCTGAGTGGAATTTGTTCAAAAATATCTCATTATAAATAAGTTCATTATCAATAATTAGTGGACCATCAGAATCGTTTTGAAGAGGAATCAGCTTGCAATAAGCTTCTAGTTTAGAAATCTCGTAGTCAATTAGTCGAATAAATTTGTCTGTTGCAATATCAGAACCTTCTAATACCGCAAATTGAAGTTGCCCTGTCTTGTACGCAAGTATCCACTTTAGTGATTCCTTTGGATCCTGAATAGAATCTAGATGAGATTGAATTTTACAAAAATTTCTAAAAATTCCATCTCCAAATTTCTCCGGAAACAATTCTTCTCCAAGATCAAAGATCTCATCTCTAATCAAATCAAGAATAGTTTTCAACTGCTTACAATTTGAACATTGGAAGTTTTCGGAAAATGTTATAATGACTATTAAATCACTTAGTACAAAAAATAGATCTTCTTTGTCTAAATTAAGTTCTTTAAAATGACGGATAATGGCCACTGGTTTTTCCTGATTTTCAATGATTATTGAAAATTCTCTATACAAATTTTCAAAATAATCCAAAATAGCTACTTCACTACACAATCTCTTGATGTCATGATAAATTTGGAGATCCCCTGTGGTTCTCAAATATTCGTCAACTGTGCCTCTCGGTTGAAAATCAGGAATAATCAAATCATGAGAATTAATTTCTTCAAACATAGGTTGCTATATTAAAGTTATTCAATTGCTTTCATTGCTTCCTTCTGATCCTCTTCATCAATCGTATAATATCTTGAGAATGCTTTTGAATCTTTAACATGGCCAGACATGCTTGCAATAATCTCATTCTTAATGCCCTTTTTATGGAGGCTTCCTATGAAAACCCTTCTGGCCATGTGTGAAGATACAATATCCGCTATTGACTTTTGCATACTCATTCTGGTTTTTGGATCTGGTACCGTAACCATTCGTGTTATTTTGATTTTATCCAGCTTAAAAAGCAGTTTTAAATGTTCGTTATAGTCATGTTCAAGAAGGAAAGGTAATATTTTCCCACTTGACAAATTATATTTTCCTAAAATAGATTTAGCCTTATCTGTCAGCGGAACACGTGCAACACGCGGTTTATCATCTTTCGTTTTGCCTGCAATATATTCCAGATTCCCATTAATAATATTTGTTTTTGTCAGTTTGTACAAGTCTCCCACACGGCACCCTATAATACTGCCTAAAATTAGGACCACTGGATAAGTTTAATAATAACCATTAAAT
>CAYHFJ010000239.1:0-4915 GCA_964355885.1 uncultured Flavobacteriales bacterium | reverse complement strand
ATATCATTTCCATAAAGACAAAATCCCATTTCCAGGCGAAGTGTATCCCTCGCGCCAAGTCCAATTGGTTTTATATCGTATGACTTTCCTGCTTCAAACACCTTATTCCAGATTTGAGTGGCAGCCGCATTTTCAAAATATATTTCAAAACCTCCGGCTCCTGTATAACCTGTAGCAGACACCAGAACATTATCAATTCCCGCAAATTTACCTTTGGAAAATGTGTAGTATTCCATGTTCTTCAGATTTATGTCAGTCAATGACTGCAGAGCTTCAACGGCTTTAGGCCCCTGTACTGCAAGTAAGGATGTTTGATCTGAGATGTTATGCATTTCAACTCCGTTCGTATTCCTGTCCTGAAACCAATTCCAGTCTTTCTCAATATTGCCGGCATTAACTACCAGCATATATGTTTTATGATCGATACGGTAAATGAGCAAATCGTCAACAATACCTCCGGTATCATTGGGAATACATGAATACTGGACTTTCCCATCGATAAGTTTTGATGCGTCATTACTGGTGAGTCTTTGTATTAGCTCTAAGGCATGTTCGCCTTTAAGAATAAATTCTCCCATGTGACTCACATCGAAAACTCCCACTCCATTTCTTACCGTTTCATGCTCCGCATTGATTCCTTGATAGGATACGGGCATGAGATATCCTGCAAATGGCACCATCTTGGCACCCAAAGCGACATGCACATCGGATAAGGCGATGTGCTTTAAAGTTGTTTCTGTAATTTCCATTTTCGTTAATGTATTGAATAGTTCCCAATTAATCCGGTATCTGTTTTATTGAAATCTTTTTTTTTATCCGAATGCCTGCAGCCAAATTAGTCAATAAATACTCCACTATATCTGATTTAACCGTTTATTTATCCTCAAAAAGCGAAACGAAATTACCGCTATTTGACCTGACAGAATAATTTCGGACAATTTTTTCACGGGTGTGGGCTGATAATTCCTTGAGGTAGGCGGGTTCTTTAAGGAGTTTTTTCAAATAAAAACCCCAGTCATCTTCTGATTTACAGACACATCCATTGATTCCATGATCTACGACCTGTGCATTGATACCTACATCCGAAACTACCGCGGGAATCCCCAACGCCATGTATTGCAAAGCCTTGAAACCACATTTTCCCTTTGACCAGATATTGTCGGGAAGCGGCATCAAGCCAACATTAAAATTTAATAGATCCTCAATTTCTGTTTCCTTTTTCCAGGGAATAAATCGCAGTGATTTGAGTTTAAATCTTGGAGGAATATCACAGATGACAAGCAATTCAAATTCTTCAGTTTCTTCAAGCTTTTTAAAAACCGGATACAACATATCAAGATATTCGAGAGTAGAATGAGTGCCCGTCCAACCAAAAACAAACTTATTATTTCGATGATCTGTGGTGGTATTATGATGCAATTCAGTATCAATAGTCGTGGGATTAATGATCACTTTACTGTTGAACTGTGTAGCATAATCTTTAAGAAATTGATTACCTACGGATACTTTAGTCGCCCAGGCACAAATCTTTTTTACATTAGAAAATTTCTTTAAAAGTTTTGTAAGCGTACTATTGCTTTCGGAAGCATTTGGAATCCAGATCGCGTCATCAAAATCATACACAGTCCTTTTCTTCAAAAGGCGTGTGATGATCCATTCAAAAACAGGTGGCCCAAAGGGTGCAGCTTCCCGATGAATAAAAATAATGTCGTACTTTCTAATGCGATAAACGTCACCCAGTCTACGCAAATAACCTCTCATCAATCCTGCAAATTTTTGCAACAAATGACCGGGCTGATAAAGAATTGACCAGGCTTTAGAATCAAGAAATGGTGATACATCATACTTGTAACCGGATTGTTTCAGAATATTAAAATATTGTTCAAACCTGAATCGCTGACTCGGAGCAGCGTCCTGCGGATAAGGTACAAGAAACAATATTCTCATAATCAAGCATTTAAAACCCTAACAAAGAGTTCGTCGCACAAATATAAAGAAAGCATTGTCCCTTGTCTAAGATTCTCAGTCCTCAATTTGTTCTATCTTTGAAATCGATTGGAAACCAAGAATGGCAATTAAATTATTTGAAAAAAACACACCTCGCTGGATCGTCTTTTCCATTGATCTGAGCATTTCCCTAGCTTCACTTTTACTGGCTTACCTGGTTCGCTTCAACTTTCAGATCCCTGACATTGAAATTGATCGTTGGATCTACGCAATCCCCGCAGTGCTTTCAATCAGAATTATCAGCTTTTTCATTTCGCGTATTTATCAGGGCATCATCCGATATACAAGTACAAAAGATTCATTGCGCGTATTCTATACTGTCACTTCAGGCAGCATTATTCTGGCACTGAGCAATATTATATCCTTCTATATAATTGGTTTCTACCTTGTCCCCTATTCTATCATCATCATAGATTATATTACGACAGTTTTCCTGTTAACCGCTTTCAGAATTTTGGTAAAAAGCGTTTACATGAAATTAAAATATCCGTCGCGTGATAAAAAGAATGTCATCATTTATGGCGCGGGGGAATCCGGGGTTATGACTAAAAATGCATTGGATCGCGATGCAGGAACCCGTTATAAAATTATTGCATATGTTGATGATGACATTAGCAAGACCGGAAAAACACTGGAGGGAGTAAAAATTTATAATGCGGATGGAGATCTGGAAGATTTACTTCGTTCAAACACGGTAGCACAACTTATCATCAGTATTCAAAATATTTCTCCTCATCGAAAACAACAAATAATAGAAAAGTGTCTCTCTTATGATGTGAAAATATTAAATGTCCCTCCTGTTGAAAGCTGGATCAACGGCCAGCTCAGTTTCAAGCAAATTAAAAAAATAAAAATCGAGGACCTTCTGGAACGGGAACCCATTCAACTTCACCATGAAAATCTGCGTAAGCAAATTCAAGGCAAAACGATACTGATTACGGGTGGAGCCGGTTCAATAGGCGCGGAAATTGTAAGACAGCTTATTCCATATAAGCCGGGAAAACTGGTAGTAGTAGATCAGGCGGAATCACCTGTCTATGAATTGGAACTTGAGATTACTGAAAAATATGGCTGGAAGAAAATCGAAGTAGTAGTCGGAGATATCAGACAAGCGAACAGAATGCGGAGGGTCTTTGACTATTTTCACCCTCAGGTTGTTTTTCATGCCGCGGCATACAAACATGTTCCAATGATGGAAAACAATCCTTCTGAAGCGATACTCACAAATATTGAAGGCACGCGTATTCTGGCTGACCTTAGCCATGAATATGCTGTTGAAAATTTTGTAATGATCAGCACCGACAAGGCAGTGAATCCAACTAGTATCATGGGTGCCACCAAGCGAATCGCGGAAATTTATTGTCAGTCCATGGCTGCTATTTCCAAAACAAAATTCATTACAACACGTTTTGGAAATGTTTTAGATAGTAATGGCTCTGTCATTCCACGTTTCAAGAAACAAATTGATGAAGGCGGACCAATTACAGTTACGCACCCTGAAGTCACCAGATTCTTCATGACGATCCCTGAGGCATGCCAATTGGTACTTGAAGCCGGTGCCATGGGTAAAGGAGGAGAAATTTTTATTTTCGATATGGGTCAGAGCATACGAATCGTTGATCTTGCCAGAAAAATGGTCATGCTGAGCGGACTTACATTAGGAAAAGACATTCAGATTATTTTTACCGGATTGAGACCCGGTGAAAAAATCTTCGAGGAATTACTTGCAGACAAAGAAACTACTCTTCCAACCCACCATGATAAAATTCTCATAGCGAAAGTCAGAGAATATGATCATCAGGAAATAGCCGAAAAAATAATTTCACTTACAGAAATGTTCGGAACACAGGACAACGAAGCCATCGTAAGGAAAATAAAAGAAATTGTACCTGAATATGTATCTGCAAATTCCGAGTATGAACGACTTGATGTAAAATAACAATCATGCGTAAAGATTTTCAGTAATAAAACCCAGCCAAATATGTTCCGTCATAAATCAAAGATTGAAATCCGCTTTTCTGACATTGACGCATTTGATCATGTGAACAATGCCCATTACCTGACCTATATTGAACAGGCACGCATACAATATTTTAATGAGATCGTCGGCTGGGATTACAATTGGTCGAAGAGAGGGATTATTCTTGCAAAGGCAACGGTTGATTTTATCAGGCCTGTTCTTCTGACTGATAAAGTTTATGTTTACACACGTTGTAACAGAATCGGAAACAAGAGCTTTGATTTGCAATACCGTATCGTTAAAATCGAAGAAGAAAAAGAAATTCTTCTATCAGATGCCACTACGGTAATGGTTGCCTATGATTACGAATTGCAAAAATCTATTGAAGTTCCCAAAGAATGGAAGGATCTTATGAATGTATACGAAGAAGGGCACTTGAGTTAATCTATATTTCCTTCTCAATTCAATACGATTCTTCTCACCTCTCTCAGAACTCCTACACGCAATTCCGCCAGGTACACACCCTGAGGAAGAATTCCGGGATACATTTTGTATATAGTTCCTTTTTCCACACTAATCGCGTTATCGACAAAAACAATACGACCACTTAGATCCATCAGGTTAATTGTTGCGGGATCCAGAATGTCTCTATCAAACTTGACACAAAGTGCTTTATCTGAAGAATTCTGGAAAACAATAAAACCAAGATTTGCTGCATTGTACTGAAGGATATCTGTACTCCCTGTTGCAACAAAACTACCAGTCATTCCCATTGACAGGTGTATGGTGCAATGGTAGTTATATGTACCTGCAACGCTTACCACATAACTATACATAGGCGAACCGGATTCTATCGGAGAATCCCAGACTGCCGCTCCAACAGGAATGACATCCGAAGTAGTAGTATGAAATCCATCAAGCCATAGCCAGGTAACAGAATCGCCTACC
>CAYHFJ010000238.1:0-5044 GCA_964355885.1 uncultured Flavobacteriales bacterium | reverse complement strand
CGTTCGATCTGGCTTTCGAGATACTTGGGGTTGCTCCAATGTTTCATCAATTCCTTTTCTTCCGGGGGCAATTCATTTACATCAAATGAATCGTCCGTGATAATTAACTCGGCAAACATTTCTGCAAGCTGTAATCTGAAAGCCTGCCATGTGAAAGGGTTGAGCAAATCAATGAGAAAATAGATGCCGTACGCTTTCAGGTATTGCATTTTAAACACTTTCTCTTCCACTCTCATCACCTCTTCTTCAAGGTCGTACTGGAGTTTCTTGCTGTAGATTTTAATGTTCAGTTGCGACCTTTCGCAAACAATGCCCAGGGAAATTCCCTGCTGTTTAGCCATCGGGTGGAAGTTTGTGCCCTTGTAATTCAATATCCTTCTTATGAATGCTTCTGCTTCAAAAGGAAGAGATAAGTTTACGCCAAATTCAAGGTGGTGTATAGGGCAAGTAAATGGGTTTATTCCCAATGTGTCGTTGAGGAAAATAATGAGGTCAAGAAATTCCGAATAGGAATAGTCCTCAAAATTTCTTCCGTCCTGTGAAAACTTATGGAAGCTGCCTTGCAGTTCAATATAGTTTTCACTCTTGAAAAGAATTTTCAATCCCTCGTAGGCTGCTTCAAAAGGATACTCAGCGACCGCACCTGTGTTGCGGTCAAATGTCCCGGTAGTTGTCCAACCGTTTTCTTCGAGCTTAATGAGTAACTCTTTCTGACAGGCAGATGGGATTTCGATTTTTCCGAAATCAATCATGGCTAAGCCTGGTTGCTACCGTTACACTAAACGTTTGCGGTAGTGGCGATTGAGCAAATCTTCGATGTCGGACATCCGATAGTACAGTTTATTGCCTATGATACTGGAAGCCAGCATGTTAGAATCACGATAGTTCTGGAGGCACCTGCGCGACACTTTTAACAACTGCATGACTTCTTGATTATCGAGCCAGATTTCAGAGGGTTTCTTTTCCTTTGCTGAAAGTTTTTTGGAGATGTCTTCAAGACGATTGCAGAGGTCTTGGTACTCTGTTGGGGTCAATGGTTCTCTTTGCATTGTTTAATGATTTTATCTTGTGAAAAGAATTTTCACAATGCAAAAGAGTGATTAGGGAAGCAGACTTATTCAGAGTCTTGATAATTCCGCTTTAGTCGGGATAGCTACACCTGATAATGAGAGTCAATGTATGCCTTATAGCTTTTCATAAGAGCATCAAAATCTTTGGGTCGAGCTGGTTTGGAAACAGGATGATTGATTTTGTCGCCAATCAGCTTTGTAAAAAAAAATATTCGCCTCGGTAATATGTTTTTTTCGATTGCGGCTTCAACTACAACTCGAATCTGATTAGCACCTCGCGGACCAAGCTGGCTTTCACCGTTGTTGGTAATGCTTAAATCCTCCATCATCTTTAGAAGAAAGGCGGCTTTCTTTTCAGGGATGTCGTCAAATTTCTTGATTGAAATTTTAGCTGTTTTTGTCTTAACTGATGAAGCTGCGGACAGTTGTAATGCAGGTTTTGAGGTGGGCAAAACATTTGTGAAGTTAATGTCCTTGGTTTCGCGGATGAAATCAGCTTCGATTTCAAGAAATTCCTTGAACAGCTTTGAATATTTCTGCTCATGTTTTTGAAGTCCATCTATGCCATCGAACTGCTTTAACTGAATTTCTCTTTGCCTGAGATGCTTCAACCGGCTTTGTAGAAACAGAATTTTATTTGATGAATCGGATTGGTTCAAATGAGTCTGAAGACGGTCCAGTGACTTTTGAAATAAATCTGTCATCAGCAACTTCTGGTTTTGAAAATGAATTTCCATTGGTAAAAAACTCGATTCAAAATGCATCATGAAATCGTCCATTGATTTTTCAAGTGCATTGTAGAGTTCTTTATCCAAAACCATTTGATTCATCAGTGCCATTATTTCCAAATGTGAAGAACTTTTCCCTGGATAGTCAATGCGGTGCGTTAGAAAAACTTCAATGTGAAGCCCGATTATTTCCCATGCCATTTTGTGAATGACCATTGCTTCTGTAATGTCTTTCATCTGGTCGGCTGTGTCATTGCCGAAAAAAGAATTGATGATAAAATTTTCTTTCAGCCATTCATTTTTTTCTTCCTTCATAAAAGAAAAAAGATATTTTGATACAAAAGAGTTGAACTTTCTTCTGTAAATATCCAAGTTGTCAATCAGATATTTTTTTGCCTGTGGGTCTGAAATGCCGGGCGTTTCAAGCTGGGTGGATATTTGCTGCGTTAGTTCTTTTACTCTATTGTCGGCATCCGTTTTTATTTTTTCGAAAAGGGTGTCGAAGTCAGGTGCTACCCACGTTTGCTGAACGGGTTTCCCCTCCATAACTTCTTTGAGCCAAACGGATAATTTATCCAACACAAAAAAGACGGTTAACTCAGTTGGAAATAATTTTAAATCCTTTGTCTTTATTTTTTTAATGAGCGGATTAAGGTGTTCGGGAAAAAGAAATTTCCAATTTATTTTACCTGCTCCGCACAGTGTATAATTATCACTTAATAATGAATCATCATACTTGGTGAGGTCGCTATTACTACTGAAAATAAACATCTGAGCCAACAGGGATTTTATAGCGTCTGAGTTGGGCTCTGTGTTTGAGAGTTCCTCTATCAGAGCCTGCTCTGAGATTAGAAATTCCTGCGGGTTGGTAAGCGTGTTGCAATGCACCTGAATTTCTTTAATTAGCGGTTGCAACTCTGCCGTGATTATCTCAATTAGATTTTGTGCTTGCCAATTCCTGATTTTAAAATAATCCTCCTTTGGGAGATTGAAATGCTTTTCAAAGTTGGCGAAATAGGTGTCAACTTTACCCTTTAAAAAATCAGCATAGGAATAGGACGGGATTTCCTCTTTCAACTTTGTTTCATTCTCCCAAAGTAAACTCCTGTAGTGGCCCCATGATACTGATTCTTCTAACTGTTCGGATTCATCTACATTGAGTAAAAACGTGCGGCTGGAAAACTGGTTGAGCAGATAATTTTCAGAGGAATGATTTTCAATGTAAAAGGGATATTCGCTCTCTGAAATAATGCTTTCTACTGACGCCAATTCTTCTACCACATTTTTCAGTTGGTAGAAATGGTCAGCATCCCGAAGTTTAGCACTGAACTCGGCATATTTCGTTTCTGCCTTCTTGATACCAGTTGCTACCAGTTTTTGGAAATGCGCCTGCAGAATATTGTTGATTGGTTTTGCAATCATATTGGCAAAGATATTTCAATAGTGAGAATGGCAAAGCAGAGGAAGGCAAATAAAAAATCCCGCTTCAAGTTGCGGGATTTTATTGCTTGGATGTGAAATTAGTTAAAAACTGCCATCGCTTTATCTAATTCACCGTTTACAATCTTCGCATAAATTTGAGTTTCCTTGATTGCAGCGTGCCCCATCAGTTTACTTACATGTTCGATTCTCATGCCTTTTGTTAGTGCTCTTGTAGCCCACGTATGGCGGCTCGTATGAAAACTGATATGCTTTTCAATCTTTGCAGCCGTGCCTAACTTTTTTAAATCTGTATTGGTGTAGGCGGTAGCGCTTGAAATTGCATTGAAGATTACTTTCGGATTTTCTTCATCAGGGGAAACTTTGAGCAGGGGGAAAATAAAATCGTTGCCTTTGCATTCGCCTATCCTGTATTCACTGATAATTTGCAAAGCTCTTTCCGGTAGCTTGATCGAAAGTGGTGTTTGTGTTTTATGAATCATGATGTTGATTTTTTCACCATCGAAATTCTTCCAGCGCAATTGAAGCACATCGGAAATCCTTAATCCTCCTGTATAAGCAGCGAATACATATATATTCCTATGGTGATTCATTACTGAGCCTTCCTTTAGCTGGAGAACTTCCATCTTGCTTAATTCCGCCTCTGTTAAGTAAGCGCGCTGGGTCTGCTCGGCTTTTAGCTTGTACTTATTGAATGCATTGAACTGTACCGGCAACAAATCTTCTCTAACTGCATTGTTCATAATGGTGCGCATCAAACGAAAATTGGCATGTACTGTGTTTTGCCGGTTTTTCAAGTTTGCCTTCAAATGGTTTTCGTACTCTTTCAGGAAACTGACGGTGATCTGATCAAATAACAGGGGCTTGTCTCCGGCAAATTTTCTGAGCTTCGCAATTACCGCTTTCGCTCTTCGGTAGGTCCCGATTTTTCCGGACGCTTCCAGATGGTTTACGAACTTATCAGCATATGGAAAGAAATCGGGCAGGGCTTTTCCGATAATGGCTTCCTTAATATTGTAGGTGCCAATGTACTTTGATTTTGTTTCCAGCTCTACGGATACCCCTTCTGCTTCTGAAACCTTGGAAGCAAGGAAGGCATTGAGTTGGTTTTTATTGGGGTGATTTTTTTTCACCCGCTGCAATTTGTCATCCCATTGCGCCGGGAGCAAATAGATGTCAAGCGTGATATATTTTGATTTACGATCTTTGGAAACTCTAATCCAAAGCGGGTGTTCGTTCTTTGCGTTTATTCTATCTTTACGGAGAATTATTTTTACTGAGGCCATGGTTTTGATCTTTGATTGTGAGTAGTTGGTAAAACATTTGGTAAAACATTTCTCACTTTTACCTGCACTTACTTACATTCAGATGCAAAGGTAAAGTGAGTTAAACTACTGACAATCAATCGAATTGGTGCAATGGAATGCAAATAGAAGAAAAGAGATTGTTCCAATCGGGATCACAGATAAGACCTAAAGCCCCGCCGAATGGTGGGATTTTTTATTTGCAGGTACGTTGAAACAATATTTCAACTGCAAAAGGAAAATAAATGATGGCAGGCGCAACTTCGCTATTAATTTTTGAATGCTGAACTTTTTTGCATCATGAAATAATTCAAACTACATCAGATTTTCTTCACTTTTTTTTTAGCAAATAAATGCATTGCTCCTTTTTAATCATTTGTCACCGGTAACAATCAAATGGTTTGTATTTATAAATTTACAGGATTATTTACTTCCTTTAGTTCTCATCACATACCATGTGTTACAACATACAATACATTGAGAAGCGGGCAGAAAAATACAA
>CAYHFJ010000237.1:0-5044 GCA_964355885.1 uncultured Flavobacteriales bacterium | reverse complement strand
GCCGGATATTCGCTTCAAATAAATATTTTTCTTTATAATTATAGTTTAACCTCCCAAATTGTGAAAGGATAGCACTTTTTGATATTCGACTGTCATTTTGAACAGATGTGGGATCACCGGCAGAAAATACCCGAACATAATTTGATTCGTACTTTTGTCTGGAAGTAACAAAATATTGATTTGAATTTTGTTGAGAACTTATTGCAGCAAACACTTGAAGGTTATGGACTCCAAATCTTTTTTTGTAAGTCAATCTCAAATCCGGTGACAGAGTATTTGAGTTTGTAGAGGAATGAGAAAGACTTCCGAAACCATAATAATTAGGAGAAACACTGGCTGGATTGGCATCCGGATTTTCTTCCAATATCTGCTTGTACCTCCAGTTTCGGGCAGTCGGCCTTCCGGACCATCCCATGGAATTCGTTAAATTAACATATGCAGAAATACTACCTCTCAGATTTAATTCCTTTGTAATTTGATAATCTACAAATAAATTACTCACGATCTGATTGGTAACCGTGCGCATATCGTTTGCAGTAAAGATGGTAAGTGGATTACCATTTTGAACTTGGCCGCTCCAGCTGAGTGTTGTCGGATCAGGTAAGGCAATGAAACCATCTTCTGTATATGGAGGATTAAGTGGAGTTGATCTCATTACATTTAATAAAGAAGTATTGGTTATACTCCCGGTAGGCGTTCTTTGGTTTCCATAAGTATAGCCAAAGTTTGTTCCCATTGTAACTTGAGGTGTAATTTTTGATTCCAGGTTAATACGGGAACTAACTCTCTTATAATTACCAGACAAAACAATTGCGTCCTGATCCATATAAGATAGCGACATGAAATAGGTTGTTTTTGGGGTACCTCCCATTGCACTAATGTTATGTTCCTGGATTGCACCCTTTTTAAACATTTCATCAAACCAGTCTGTTGATACCGCATCACGATAGAAGGGTGTACGATAAAGTTCCATGGTTTCGTCAGAAAAAGCGAGACCTGATCCTGAATTTAACCTGGCTTCATTCATTAATTGCATAAATAATACCGGGTCTGTTATCATATCAGGTTTACTTCTTTTTGTAATTTGAGAAACTGAATAACCGGCATCGTAACGAAATACAGCTTTTTTATCTGCACTACCTTTTTTTGTAGTAATCAGAACAACGCCATTGCCAGACTGTGTTCCATAGATTGAAGCAGAGGCAGCATCTTTAAGCACAGATATTGATTCAATATCGTTTGGATTTAGCATATCAAAATTATCTGATATTACACCGTCAATTACAATTAACGGTGAAGTACTATTTAATGTACCTAACCCCCTAATGATAATTTTAGCTCCATCTTCACCGGCAATACCTGATGATTGAGCGACTTGTACACCAGCAATTTTACCCGCCAAACTTTGCGAAGCGCTGGTAATTGGTTTCGATTCAATTGAGCCAGCTTCAATAATTCCGACAGAACCTGTTAGATTCGCCTTTTTCTGGGTGCCATAACCAACTACAACAACTTCATCAAGGCTTTTCGTGTCATAACTTAACACAACATTGTAAAATTTATTATTGTCAAGTGCTATCGTCTTGTTTTGAAATCCGACAAATGACACAATAATACTTTTAGAATTAAGAGGTAAGGAAAATGCAAATTTACCATCCACATCAGATACCGCTCCGATGGTAGTTCCTTGCACAATCAAAGTAGCTCCGGGCAAGGTCTCACCATCTGATGATTTTACAATTCCAATAATACTTCTCATCTGGGCATTCGAAAAAATGGCCAGGAAAAGAAAAATAATAACTGTTGCGATTTTTTTCATACGATTAAATTCGTTTACGTTTGTTATTCATTAATTGATACCAAAATTCTTCATTTAGATTCAGAAAAGAAGGAAGTAATTCGTAAAAATTGAGGTGTAATTCGTATATTATATTAAAAAAAATGCCTTTCGCAGTATATTATTCATTACAATTCCAGTAACCAACGAACCTTAACTCAATATTTCCTTAATTTTGGGACTGACTATACATAAATACGAATAAATGTAATTTCGAAACACGGGGTAGGTTCAACTTCTTCGGATGAAGTTCAAGCTTTTCAATTTATTTTCAATTTATTTGACTTTATTCATTACTATATCTTTGTTTTTTAAACTCTTCAAGTAAAGTTTTTAGTTCAGCGACAATCTCCGGGTGTTTTTCAAATTGGTTTTTTTTCTCCGCTAAATCTTGTTCCAGGTTGTATAGTTGTCCTTCCGGCACTCCCATACCAGCTTCAGCAAGTCTTTCTTTTTCAATTAAACCGCCTGAACCAGGTGTTAAACAAAGTTTCCATGGTCCTTTTCTGATGGCAAACATTCCGTAGGCCGAATGATGAACTATTGTTTCACGGATTGGAGCATTATCCTCACCCAGCAAGGCAGGAAGAATATTGTAGCCATCCTCAGCAACTGTTTTCGGAAGTGACCGCCCTAAAATAGCTGCTATTGTTGGCATTACATCGGTTAGACAAATCAACTGGGTTGATGTTGTACCTGACTTTATATGCCCGAGCCATGATGCAATAAAAGGAACTCTGTGCCCGGCTTCCCAGATATCTCCCTTCTGTCCACGTAATTGTCCATTAGAAAAATGCCCGTATGCAAACGCAGGATCGCGGGTTGCTCCATTGTCACTAGAAAATATTATCAAAGTATTATCCAATAAACCTTCATTTTCCAGCGTTTTATAAATCTGGCCAACCACCCAATCCAGCTCCTGCACAAAATCTCCATAAACGCCAACTTTACTTTTCCCCTGGAATACCTCATGAGGGGTATGCGGAAGATGAACATTCACAGTTGGCAGATAAATAAAAAATGGGCTTCCAGAATTAGTTTTAATAAAATCAACAGCCCTTCTTGTATGGTTCAATGCAAGCTGATGAGGGTCATACCTGTTATAGGTTTCTAACTCCAAAAGTTTTTCTGGATCTGTTTTCTTCGCATCATCAAAACGATACTGATCTCTGACCTTTAATCCATCTTCAACACCAATAACAAAATGGTTTTCAATATTAACATGAGGTGACATATTATGCCCTCCAGGTGTGCCATAATAATAATCGAAACCAATATCATTTGGGCTCAAAGTCAATTCTCTATTCCAGTCAGGACCAGCTTTGATGTTAAGTTCCTGACGAGGCTCTCCTAATCCTAAATGCCATTTTCCAAAACCACCGGTCACATACCCTTCGTCCTTAAGCATGGAGGGTAGTGTTATCCGTGCTTCTTCAAACCAGAGTCCGGCAGATTGAGGAAGAGGGCCATTCTTGAGTGGCGTTCGCCAACAATATCTTCCTGTTAAGAGGCTATATCGGGATGGTGAACAAACAGATGAGGAAGTATGTGCATCAGTAAAACGCATACCCTGATTGGCAAGTTTATCAATGTTGGGTGTATTTATCTTTGTTGCACCATAGCAGCTCAGATCGCCATAGCCTAAGTCATCGGCAAGAATTATAACGATGTTTGGTTGCTTTATGTTACCTTTCACCGTCATTAAATCCAGATTTGGATTTAATGTATTATTAGCAGTTTCATCCTGCGTAAATCCAGGATTGCTAAAAAAAATTAAACTGAATAAAAGCGAACATTTTCTCATTGGATCCTTATTTAAAATTAGTTATTATTATTACAGTAAAGCATTATGCTTACTTTTTAAACTTAAGGTTCGATCTCAGGTAAAAGATTCACCAGATCAAATATCGAATAAAACCATTGGCTCCATGCAAAATGCCATTTCCCAGATATTCAGAAATGGCGTTAACAGCCAAGGTCTCCGTACCCCGTCCTCCAGTGCCACAGCCGCCGCCAGATGCCCGCCGGCCGATCCGCCTCCGGCGAGGATGCGATCTGGATCGATTCCCAGCTCACCGGTATACGAAAGAATCCAGCGTCCGTTTCTTTGAACAGCAGTGTTTCATGCGGTTTCTCATGCCTATGTTTTGCATGAGTCGTTGTGATTGAAAAAAACAAGGCGATGACGCAACACAGAACCTGAGCGATCGTTCTCGATCTCTTGATTGTTGTAAATTTTCTCAAATCTATTCTCCTCCGAAACTAACTTGTTCGTAGATCAGTTGAGCGATTGCTGCTGCACCTGCTTCATTCGGGTGAACGCCATCTGGGAAATACTCAATATGGGTAACCAGTGGGGTCTGCAGATCAATAATTGGCAGTCCCTCATCCTTGGCCACCTTTTGGATGATGGGAATGATTTCGTTAAAAATACGGGTGCCGCTGATGCCGTCTCCGGTGCTGAGCACTTTGGTGTGGAGATCAAATGCCGGTGCCGGGAGACAGAGATAGATTTTGACCTTGGGATTGATCTGTCTGAATTCAGCGATGAATGTCCTGAGGTCGTCCTCAAATGACTCCTTAAACGTCCAATTATTCATCTTGGAGTCATTGGTCCCGAGCTTCAGCGTGATGATGTCGGGAACCAGTTCTTCAAGCTTACGTGGATAGCTGCTATTAATCCAAGCTCCCTTCACTTCTCTTAGCATCGTTCGGCCAGATATCCCAAAGTTAGTCACTTGATAATCGTCCCCGAGAAGACTGCCGAGGACTGCTGGATAGGAGTGTGTCTGACGTTTTTCCTCTGGTATGCCAAAGCCGGCGGTGATGCTGTTTCCAATACAAGCCACTTTTATTGGGGCAGACCGTGCTTGAGCATATGATACGACCGCTAGCAGCGAGAGTGCTGTTACTAGCATAAATTGACTCATTTTTTTCATATTAATACCTTTCATCGATTATTTAATCGAGTTGAAAACAACTATGGCAGTTCGAGCTTAAAGGGTCCGAGCGGAAGTCCCTGACTATTGAATAATTGCACCGGCGGCTTTGGATAAGGCTGCCATGCGTAGCGCAAAGTCGCCGGAGTTTTGACCGGCGAAATGACAGATACCGTATCCGGTCCTGACACATGAGCTTCCGCCGTATGAAATGCCCCCGATTCATCGGCAACTTCAAACCCGCTCACAGCCCCCTCGACCGGCAACA
>CAYHFJ010000236.1:0-5057 GCA_964355885.1 uncultured Flavobacteriales bacterium | reverse complement strand
CTATAAATTTTTAACGATCTGATTTTAACAAAACACAAGATACACTCATATGGATTCTCAGGAAAATAATAAAAACGAATATCAGGAACAGGGCCCGAAAAAGGGTATCGTGATCATTGTTATTACTATTTTACTGGGAACCAATGCGCTTTTGCTCTGGCAGTTTTTTGACAAGAAGAACAGTCTTGATCTTGCCAATCAGACCATCGTAACTACTACGGCTGAAAAGGATGCTTTGCAAGCTCAGCTCAATAAAGTGAAAGCGGAGTTTGAAAAAGCCAAGTCAGAAAATACGGTTCTGCAGGATGAGTTGAGTGAAAAAGATGAGGCTATCAAAGCAAAAGTTGCTGAAATTCAGAAGTTAATTTCCCTAGGTGGACCCGCTCAGATTGCCCGTGCAAAAGCTGAGTTAGCCAAACTCAATGAAATGAATCAGGTTTACATGGCACAGATTGATTCATTGAACGTTATTACTGCGGAATTACAAGCTCAAAATCAAGATCTTGCATCCAATCTGACTCAGGAAAAATCTAAAAACGAAAACCTTTCCGCGGAAAATTTCCGATTGTCCACTAAGGTTGCAGCAGGTTCTGTTCTGAAAGCGCATAATATTTTTACAGAGGGTTTCAGGTATAAGTCCAATGGTAAAGAGTTTCAAACGAACCGCGCTAAACAAGTTCAGAAGATACGTACGAAATTTACTCTGGCGGAAAATAAAGTTATTGATAAAGGACAAATTGATATTTACCTACGTGTATTTGGTCCCGATGGGGTTGTGATGTCTTCAAAACAGGAAACCTTTAATGCATTAGGACAGGCTTTAGTCTTCACCGTCAAACAAACTGTGGATTACACAAACAAGGACGTGCCGGTTGAAGTTTATTGGGCAAAGGGAACAGAGTTTGTGAAGGGAATTTATAAGGTAGAGATTTACCATGGAGGTTTTCTTATCGGTAATTCACAGATTGATCTGAAATGAAAACAGGAATCCATTAAGACCTAAAAGAATGCCCGTACCTGAACACCTCCGGTGTGAATAGTTTTTGAATCTTTCAGTTTTCTACCTTCATAGTTCAGACTCATTTGAACGCTACTACTAAGATTTCTTTGCACTGATACGTTCCATGTTAGATTCTGACCATTTTTTAATCCTTCCAATAACTCATACGATAGAAAGCGATTGTCCGCAGCATTGTATCGGATGTGTATCAGGTTTATTTTTGCTACCATACTTCCGGTATTTACAGTAGTATACTTTAATTCCAGACTGAATTTATCGCTCTGTGCCTTTTCACCGATGCTTCCTGAGGTATTGCGTTTAGCGGAATACTTGTAAGAAGCTATCGCTCTGAAAACTGTTCCGGGTTGGAAGCTGAATTTTGGTTCAATCGATTCAGCAAGTATTCTGTAATCACGATTTGATAAAAATTCCGATGTGCTTTTTTTGTCGGATTTTTCTAAAGCTACTGATATAAGGTACGTTCGGCTAAGGTTCCATCGCAGGTTCAGTCCCTGAGATGTTAGAACCCTCGATTCAAAACCATTGGTTAGTAAAGATTTATTTCTGTTTTGTTGCAGGCTGATATCAGCTCCATATACTGGATTTGTGCGATTAAAATAAAATGTGTTCCGGATACTTGAATTAGCTGAGACAAGTAAACTGTCATCAATATCTCGACTGAAAGGATTTAATGAAGACAACAAGGTTTCGTCCTTTGTTTTTTTGTCAAGTCTGATCAGCAATTGATTTGAAAACCGGTGAAGAAGCGGCTGCTTACCCTGGTACGAGGAGGTACCTGCAGAAGGAGTTATAGTCAGTACCTCTGAGAATTGGTTACTTCTGGTGGTAATAAATTCATTTGTCGGAATAAAGACTCTGATGTATTCCGCCTTATCACTGAAAACAGCGACCGCAAATTCGTCGAGATCTTTGACACCGTTGTTATTGTAATCTTCAAGATAGCTATACACACCTTGTCCGGCAGGAACCAGCAAGTAAAAATACTCCTGCTTTCTCTCTTGTCCGGCTCCGACTTCGTAATAAGTATTTGCCACTATTATTCCTTTCCATAAACTTAGACTATGATCAAGTCTGTTCAACAGGTTTTTTGAAGGTACTTGTGTGGTGTAGAGTGTATCAGAAATGGAAAGTACTCTATAGGTTGTTGTCGTGCGGAGGGTATGCTTTGGATTTGATGAGAATTCAGTAATGAGGGAAGTCTCATCAACACGTGTAGAGTTTTCAAATTTTCCGGAGAATGGAATGTAGTCGTATCGTTGCTTATAGCTTAGTGTTGCTTTCTTTTTTAATGAGTCTGCTGTTGAAATATAACTTTGCCATTCCTGAAAGCCAAGGCTGTTGCCAAATAATGAATCGGAATATAGATTAATGAACCGGTTTTGTTCGGCTGATTCTCTGACGCCAAGTACCACCCTCCAGACAGGTTTTGCTATTTCCGCGCTATGACGTAAAAAATTTGTACGTGTAATTAATCCTTTAGTGCTAAGATAGCTGCCATCCGCTGTTATCCGGAATCCTTTAATCGTAAGTTGTGTGGATAAAGAATTCATCAAGCCCTTATAGTCATCACCTTTGAGGTATGTTTTCAGAAGGTAAGTCATGGCTCCAAAATTATTTTTACTCACTGTAGTCTGGAAATTAGCGGAGTATTCATCGTTTTGAATGATACCTGTTCCCAGATTCCAATCTCTTTCGAATTCTACTTTACGATATCGTTCAACAGGTTTAAAATATTTTCCCGCATATTCTCCGCCCAGGATGCTGCTGAGTTTCCATCCCTTTAATGTATCGGCATTCAGAAAAGTAGTATTCGCGTATGAAAGTCTTGTCGCATATCCGACATCATCCTGTTTATCTTTAGATGAAAAAAGATTTATATCGTTATTACTCATCGCGGTTTCTATGCTCAGTTTATTTCTCGGACTAAAATAATAATCCGCTCCCAGTGTAAATAGTTGTTGTTTTTTTGGAGTGACAATGAGTGCAAATGGAGTATAGTTTCCCTGTCTGATGTTGTTCACCGGTGCAAGCCATCTGAAGACACGACCGTTTGCGGAACTCAGATCGAGGAGGTAATCGCCATTACCAAATCCGACTTCAGAAAAGGAAACCTGCCATTTTGCACTGTCTGAATTTGTTGAGTATATGAAAAAAGTATATTGAATACTATTTATAACAGTATCCCTTTGCGCATACAGTACCATGTCAGGATTAAATGCTACGCTGTCGGCTGTCGGATAAAGAGCTCCGTTGATATTATCCCCCAGATCGGTAAGAAAAGCTTTTCGTGTACTGTCAAGGTCAAGGAGCAGTGGTTGATTTTTTGAATCTTGTTCGGAGTATACATTAAGTTTCAATTTCAATTTCCTGCTTTCATATTCCTGATTGAAGAATAGCAATGATCGGGAATAGTTTTTATCGGAGTATTCAAATTCAACCACGATACGGGAGTCCTTTGTTACCATTCGTTGCGCGGTGAAACTTAATTCAGCAACATTATAGTCTATGATATAATCATTTTCAACTCCCCGTTGTAACAATCTTCCATCGATGTAAACTTTTTCCGTACCGGCCAAAACGATAATAAATGATTCTCCATTGGATCCTTGTAAGCGATAGGGACCTTGGTTTCCTTCGACGGCAGTGATTGTGTTTTTCGCGAATTTTCCTTTTGAGACGGCAAAGCTTACACCACTGCGGAGTACTCTTTTTTTCTTTATGGTATCTTCTCCACTCAAATCAAAAGAGGTAGTGAAATATCCTCCCTGACTCTTTTTGTAAAAATTCATAAAATAACTGTCGGGCCTTCTTAATTCAAAATCCCCGGCAATGAGTTTGTTTCGTTCATCGGACAACTGAATGAAAACTTTATCAAAATCCTGAAGTTGCTGTGTATTTCCTTCAGGTTGAATGGGGATATTTTCGTCGGTGATAGCTGCAAGGATCTCGACATTTTCACTCAGCTTTCCTGAAAGCTGTAGATTTAAACTGGAGTTGACAAAGACATCCTGATTGTTCCCGAAAGTTATACCACGTGAAATGCTTCCTGACCTGTTTAGACCGGGTTGTTTAAAAAGTTCTGCCTGACGATTTCCGGGTGTATAAAGAAAAGGATTGACAACAGTGCCTTTTGAAATTAATCCTGCATCTTTGTGTTGGAAGGACTCCCCGAGTAAAAAGGAGAACACTCGGTACGTTACTTTCAAACTATCTGCTAAAGGTTTTTTTTTCCAGGTCAGTTGCCCTTTGATTTCATCTAAGCGGTAAAAGCTTGTATCCAACAGATGTTCGTCCGCGTCAAGGATATAAAAGCTGTTAGGAATGAGACTGAGTGTATCAATTTGAAGGGTATCTGTATTTACAGGGATATATTTATTCCGCAGGTTGCTTAGGTTTTGTGCGCTTAGCGCATGAACCAGAAATAGGAGTATGAAGAGGAATAAAATCTTCCGCATTAAGGGTCGGAAACTATGTTTAAATGGTAAATGTACAGGATTCATCTTGAGCCCGTCATACTTCGGTTTCAAGATATTAACGATCTCAGAGTATTTCTATTCTTAATAGATACAGGTGTCAGCGAATTATTAATTTTATCCCCTAACAAATTATCATGAAAAGAATTGTCTCTTATAATGTGAATGGTATCCGTGCCGCACTCACAAAAGGTTTTGACCGCTGGATGGATGATACTAATGCGGATATTATTTGTCTGCAGGAAATTAAGGCAACACCTGAGCAGTTAGATCTTTCGATATTTGAGAAAAGAGGGTACCATCATTACTGGTTTCCGGCCGAGAAGAAGGGATACAGCGGCGTGGCTATTTTAAGTCGCGAGAAGCCTGAAAATGTCGTTTATGGAACAGGGATTGAAGATTCTGATCGGGAAGGCAGGGTTTTAAGAGCCGATTTTGGCGATGTTTCCGTCCTGAGTATTTATGCTCCTTCGGGGACAACCGGTGAAGAAAGGCAGGCTTTTAAAATGCAGTGGCTTGCCTCTTTTCAAAAATATTTGAGCAAGTTGAAAAAGGATAGACCT
>CAYHFJ010000235.1:0-5084 GCA_964355885.1 uncultured Flavobacteriales bacterium | reverse complement strand
ATTTGATCAACAATGGCGGTACCATCAATGGTGGTGCAGGGGGTGTTACCTTGACAGGAACAGCAACACAAAACATAGGAGCATTCACTACTACCGGTACAGTATCCATGACCAAAGCGTCAGGTACAGCAACTTTTACAGGCAACGTAACCGCGGCTGGCCTTACCATTAACGGTTCAGCCGGTGAACTAAATTTGGGGAGCAGCTTAACCCATACTTTTAGCAGCACATGGACACGGACAGCCGGCACACTTAATGGAGGATCCAGTATCCTTCTGTTTACAAAAACCGGAACTGTTTATTCGGGAACAGGAGGAACATTTACAGCAGGAACAGGTACGGTAAACTACTCTATAAATGCAGCCCAGACCATAGCCGCAGTTACTTACAACAACCTTATCCTTTCCGGTGGAAACACAAAAACATTTTCGGGCACCACAGCAATTGGAGCAAACCTTTCAATTGAGACCGGAACAAATGCCATTCTTACCAACACACTGACTCATACAGCCAATTCTCTTACCTTGGGAGGAATAGGTCAGGTATCTGGTACCTGGGGAGGAACAGGCTCAGGTGCCGCAAATATTAATACTACTTTTTTTACCAACACAACAGGAATAATTAATGTTTCAAGTGCTTCACTGAGTCCGCCAACGACCATTTCAGCAACCCCCTCTTCTATTAACTTTGGAGATGCTGGAACAATTAGTCTTGCTGCCAGCGGTGGTGGCGGTTCTGGGGCAACAATAACCTGGTATGCCGGAGGATGTGGATCCGGATCCTCCATCGGAACTGGTAGTCCGCTGGTTATCAATAAGCCGGTTTCTACAACCACTTATTATGCGAGATGGCAGAATGGGCCGATCTACTCTGGTTGTATAAACACAACGGTCACAGTTTTAAACAATACTTTTTATTCCTATCAATCAGGCGACTGGAATTCTGCCAACACTTGGACAACAGACCCATCCGGATCATTTTGGGTCAATGGTGCGATTCCCGGAACAACTGACAATGTAGTGATCCTTAACGGGCGGACAATTACGGTCAATGAAAATTCAAAAATTATCACTTCACTTGAACTTCGTCTGGGTGGTACACTGGATTTACAGTCTACCATTACACATAACTTCGGAACAGTAACTGGTCAAGGGGTATTAAAATTGGCTACAGGAATTTTCCCCGGTGGTACTTACACCAGTTTTGTGGCTGGATCGGGAGGAACAGTAGAATACTACGATCTGAACAACCAAAGCATTAGTAGCACACAACTTACTTACAACAAACTGATCATATCCAATTATTCTGCATCCGCGAATACAACTTATTTGAACAATGCCTCCAACAACATCTCCTATACAATTAACGGTACTTTTGATTTAAAAAATTATGGAGCAGGCAGCCTGACTTTTTATTTTGGCAATCCTACTCCTTCCGACAACTTGATCAATATGACGGTAGCAGGAAATTTTACTGTGGCTGCAGGTTGCAACATCATGGTAAATAATTTCGCAACAGGGCATACTCTTGCGAGTTCAGGTGCAAGTGCATCAGTCGTAAATCCAGTGCACAGTCTGACCCTTTCCGGAGATTTTACCAATAATGGTTCAGTACGTTTCACAGGATTGCCATCCCCTTTCAATGATGCCTATTATCTTCTAACTACGTCTGCTTTTGGTGGGGTCAATTACGGTGATGTTCAGGTTTTCTTCTCCGGGGCAAGCAACAACACAGTTACCTGCAATGGATCAACTGATTTTTTCAGGTTTATTGTCGAAAAAGGTTCAGACCAAACTTACCAGCTGGATGTTAATTCATCCAGTACAAGCAACTTTGTATTGTATGGACCCAACAATCAGGGTAGCAATAATTTTGGAGGATACGGTTACTACTACAAAGCACTTTTTCTTCATTATGGTACCCTGAAATTGAATTCAAATATTAATATTCCATCTATTTCAGAAGGGGGTCAGGACTTTCTGCTTAATCCTTCGGCAAGTCTTTGGGTAAATGGAGCCAATGTATCAACCACAGTTTCAGGTCTCAATGGCACCGATTATCAGGCAGCAACATTCTATGGAAAGTTGCGGGTGAGTGCCGGTCAATTCTCCACAGGCGATGCAGCAGGTATTGTCTTGGGCGACATCAGTACGCCTGAAATAGAGATTGAAGGGACCGGTACACTGGATGTCAGTCAGGTATGGAACAACACAGGAGCCACCAACCTTATCAGCTATACACAAACCGGAGGTACAGCCAACTTCAGATTAATGGGAGAGAATCATCCCGGTGCTGTACTTTCGTTGGATAATATCAACACGGTGTTTAACATGAGCGGTGGTGTCATCAACTTTACAAACAATGCTTTTGCCGATGCCACAACAGATTTCCGACTCTTCAATATTCAGGTACAAGCGGGTAAATATTCTGTTACAGGAGGAACAATAAACGTGAATGTTCCGGGTTCACTAACTACTTATACTGGAAATACGACTGTTCCATTCTATAACATGAACATCACAAGAAGGACAGGTACAGATCCGGTCACACTTCAAATACAGACTCCCGGTCCTACCCTATCCATAATTAATGACCTATCGATTGGAGGTAGTACAACTTTGGATCTGAATACCAATACAATTGGTTTAGAGATTGGAAGCCACTTCACATTATCTTCTGGTGGTACTTATACTCCCGGAGTTAACACAACAACCTTTAATGGCACTGGTGCACAATTATTTACCAACACTGGGACCATTACCTCCGGATTGTATAATTTAACTCTGTCCAATACCAGTAACACAAGTATAACCAATAATCTTACAGTTAGAGGAACTACAACGATTGGAAATGGTTGCAGTCTGAATGACCAGGGATTCACCATCTCTGTTGCTGGTAATATTTCAAATTCAGGGACACATACAAGTCAGGCAAATGGTAGCATTCTGTTAAATGGGACTTTAGCACAAACAATAGGAGGATCAGGATCTGGTGTCTTTGGCAATTTAGGTATCAATAAAACATCTGGTGCAACCACTTTTCTGGCTAACCAATCCATTAATGGTAATTTCAGGTTGGTGAGCGGCATATTGGATATTGGCACTTATAACCTGAAATTCTCGTCCACAAGTGAAATTTATGATGACCTAACCGGAACAGCAGCTCCCTCAACATTTGGTGATACAAAACTAATTAAGACCTCTGGAAGTCAAAGTGATGGTGGCGTGACCAAAACCTTTGATACAACCGGATCCTTCCTATATCCATTTGGAACAAGTACTTATCATCCAGCGACCATTGCATTTTCCCAGGCACCTACCCACTGGGGGGATGTAACGATCAGACCTGTGGCTAGTTCCCATTCTTCTCTGGAGCCTGGGCAGAATGCGTTGACTTTCTACTGGAAAGTGACTACCAATTCTTTCACCGGGATCCAACCTGGCTCGGTTTCCCATACCTATCACTATATTCCTGCCGATGTGACTGGCAACGACAATATTTATATTACCGGTGTTTACCGACCTTTTGCCTGGACAAAAGGAGATGAACTTCAGGTTGACATCATTGGAAAATATATATATTTCCCGGCAATTCAATACCTCGACGGAGAATACACTGCTGGAGTAAATAATGCCTTTGGAACCGTAAAAGTATTTTACAGCAAAGCTAACGGCGATTGGGGTAGTCTTTCCACGTGGTCAAACGTAAGCCACACAGGTGCTGATTGTCCGTCCTTACCAACCGCAAATGATCTAGTGGTAATTGGAGATGGAGGGAGCTACAACCATACTGTTACTATATCTGCCAGCACAAAAATTATCAGTGGATTACAAATTAATGCAGGGTCAACACTGGATGTAAACACAACCACCGGACATATATTTGGCTCAGTTGCCGGTACCGGAAAATTGCGCGTTAGTTCATCCGTATCGACCGCTGTTTTCCCATCAGGAGATTTTGGCAATTTCCTTGGATCATCGGGTGGAACAGTCGAATATTATACAGAGACAGCTCCAGGTAATATTGGAGTAGCCTTCACATTACCAACGTCTTATCTTGTTGGCAGCAATCCTGTCAACATTGCCAATTATTACAATTTGATACTTTCTCCGGCCACAGGGAAAAACATCACGATGCCAAATACCAATCTACTAATATACAATGACCTGAACGTTAGCAAGTCGGGTACAAGCACCACAGGTATTTCCCAATTGAACAATCAGGCTGCTGCCCGTACGATAACCATTAATGGCAACCTCAATGTGAACTATGGAAATCTCCAGTTTACAAATGGGGGCAGTACTGCTCAAAATATGGCAGTAATGGGCGATGTTACCATGGCAAGCGGTGCGACTTTCGATGTGGCTGGAACTTTAGCAGCAACCAATACTCTTTCTATTCAGGGAAACCTTATCAACAACGGCACTTTTGATATGCTCGCCGGTGCGGCCCAAATTTGTAATGTGACATTTACAGGGGCTGCCAATAAAGCGATCAGCGGAACAGCTACACGCACTGAATTTAATACATTAACAGTCAATAAAGGAGTTGATAAGACATCTCTGCTTGAAGTAACTGTCAGTTCCATGACATTAAATACAGCCTTGGCTTCAGCCATGACTTTAACAAATGGAACCTTTAAATTATCTTCTGCTTTATCCTTGGGATTAACGCTGTCAACCACAAGTCCGTTTACTATTCCGTCATCAGCCTGCCTTTCTGCTAACATTGGAACCTTCCACATTGGCACAGCCAACAACAATGCGGCTGACTTATTGTTACATGGCCGCCTGGAGATAATTAATTTAGGGACAGTGAATGTGGGCAGCGGACTCGGTTCAAACAACGACATCGAATATGCATCATCAGGATTGCCTGAACTATTCATTTCTGGTGGTTCCCTTAATGTAGATGGACAAATAAGAAGAAATCTTTCAAATACTTCTGGATCGCTTATCTACACGCAGTCAGGTGGTACAGTAACGGTGAAAGGGAACAGCTTTGACGCAACTCGAAGCATGTTTACGATATTGAACACAGGTAGCCAGTTCAATGCAACAGGGGGTAGCATAATAATTGTCAAA
>CAYHFJ010000234.1:0-5094 GCA_964355885.1 uncultured Flavobacteriales bacterium | reverse complement strand
AATCAATGCTCCCTTTAATGCCACCTCCCGGTCCGATACTGAGAATGAGTGGAAGTTTTGATCCCGGTTCGTTGATCATTTCTGCCAAGTCTGCAGGTTCCATCAACTGATCTTCTGTCCAAGGTTCTTTCTCTTTATCAATAATAGGAGTGTTAATGGCTTGCGAAGTTGAAACAATCAACATCAAAAAGACAATGGAAGTGTTTACTATTTTCATGTTTTCGAAATAAATGTTAATCCTTTTCACAGTCAGTGATTTTTATATTTGCTTAACTTGATTTAATTTCCATTCTGTAAATCCGTCTTCCATGCGAATGGCATTAAATTTATTCCTTTTCAGAATTTTTACCGCGTCAGAAGCCATAACGCACAAAGGACCGCGACAATAAGCGATGATAGTTTTTCCTTTGGGTAATTCCTTCATTCGCTTCCTTAATTGTTCAAGTGGAATGGAAACAGCGTCCTTAATGTGACCGGAGATAAATTCATCGTGTGGTCTGACATCAATCAGGAAAATCTTCTCCTTTTTCGATTTTGTAAGCAGTGTATCGAGTGTAATTGATTCAAGCAATTGTTTATCGGTTTTAAAATCATGAATGATGCACTCAATTTCAATTATTTTTCTATAACCCAATTCCTTTACCGCGGAAATTAGTTGTAACACACTATCGTCCGCAACACTGTAAATGATAAAATTACCATTCCTGATACTGTCAACCAGTTTAGCTGACTTAAGAATCTGCAGATGTTGGGAAGTGCTGGCAATACTCATCGAAATTTCCCTGCTGAGCTCCTCAACAGAATGAGATCTTTGAGAAAGCACATCTATCAATTCCATTCTCTTTGGATTGGAAATCGCTTGTGTTACCCTGGATAGTTCCTGATATACTTTTTCCTTCACTGAACTAGTTGGCATCTTAATGGCTTTTGTATGGCAAATATAGGTATAATTAAAGTATTCAACAAATTTATTGAATAGATTGGCATATAGCAAATGGATCTTTTGAATTTGAAAGAAATATTGGCTTTGAGTTTCTCAAGAATTTCTTCCGGGTGTAATCCCAAAGCATAGAAGGCACCTACCATGGCACCAGAACTGCTGCCACTGATAGCATAAGGCTTAATTCCTATTTCTTCCAGTAATTTAATAACACCCAGATGAGCAAAGCCCCTTGCTCCACCTCCGGAAAATACGTAACCGATTTTTTTCATTTCATTTTAATAATAAATTAAACTGTAGTCTGCTTTTTCGGGTATAACAATTTAGTAGTTACTTTCCGATATGCTAAATTAATCTGAAAAATTAGAGAGTGTAAAGCTTGGTGCACTAATCATGTATGAGTCATCTTCCCGGGATGATTTTTTTATTCAAATTGTTTCAACAGAATAAGTTTTTCAGTACAGCTTTTACTGTTATACTTTAATGAAATAATATATACTCCTGCTTCAATGTTCGTGCTGTTAAAGCTAAATGTTCTTCCTTTTAAATCATTGAACCTTCTGATCTCTTTACCGTTCACGTCATAGAGGAAGAGTTCAGTTCCTTTGTCAAAGTCGGTTTGCCTGTGAATATTTATTAAACCGGCCTCATAATTCTGACTGACAGAAAAATTGTTCGTGTTTTCATTCTCTTGAATCGAAGTTGGGATTGTAAAACAAACTTCAATCCTTGGACGTTTTGCCGGATCCACATGATCACTGCTGCACAATACCAAACTTCGGAAATAGTTTTCATTGGTTAATTTAAGTAACATTCCAAAGTTCGTTGATGGATTGGAGATCATTTCCTGAACTAACGCCGTTATATTGATAGTGTAATCTTGTTGGTTGTTTGAACTTGGTGGCAAAATCGCTTTGAAATTTGTATCCAATGTTGGCTGTGTATTCCATGTGACCGCGTGTTCGACCCATGAACTACTGACTCGAATGAGTTCGGCTTCATTAGGTCCGGACTGACTGGAATGTCCATTATTCGAACTAGTTGGATTCCAAAAAAGCATTAAATCTGCTTGGGTTACTATGGCATTCGAAGGTATATCAGAAAAATTCCAATACATCAGGGATCGGGTGTCACTTTGCTGTCCACCGTTGGTCCAGGATATCGCATTCAACTCTGCATGAGCACCGAAATTTATTGTGTCATAACCAGCCACCGGACTCCTACCAATAAGTGCATCTACCCCGTTACAAAATGAATATTGATGGTTTTTACAAGGTTCTTGATTGGGAAGATAAGTAAGTTCTAATTTCGGCCGCAGTGCAGGACTTGGGTGGTCGCTTGAAGAAAATGTTAAACTGCGATAAGGACTCTCGTTAATCAAACGTATCATTATTCCATAATTACTTGCTGGGTCATTAACAAAATCCTGAATAATATCGGTGATGTCTAATGAAGTGTAATCCTCGGTAGCGGATGAACTTGTAGGGAGTGTAACTTCATTTAGTGTACTCGTAGGTGGTTGATTAGCCCATGTTATTGCATGTTCGTCCCAAGGCTGTGTAATTTTTTGAATGATCGCTGCATTTGATCCACTGATTGTTGAATGACCGGTGTTTGAGCTGGTTGGATTCCAGAATAACGAAAGTATTGCACTTTGAATTCCTGATCCTTGAGGAATGAAACTCAGATCAAATTCTAATAGTGTTCTTTGTTGGGCTTGTAATGAACTTACTGTCCATGACAACACATTTATTTCTTGATGATTTCCGTAATTTGTTATATTAATTCCATTTGTTGGTTGACTTGCGATGAATGCGTCTTTTCCACAATCAGCATCCGGCTGAAGGGAAATGGTTTCGGGACTACCGGCATCATTCGTGGTGAAATTAACACTTGAGCTGAATCCAGATGTACCTTCTCCGGCACATACAGTTTGAACTTGAAATTCGTAATCCGTATTGCTTTGCAAATGCCTGAGGGTAATAGAAGTGTTTGTTGTACTATCATTCAGCCACACTGAGGACGTGACTGGTTTGTATCTAATGATGTATCTTATTGATGCATTCACAGGTTGCCAGCTTATGCTTGAAGAAACTGAAGTTACAAAACTTACTATGAGACCTGATGGAACATTGCAAACCAATGGAATGGTTGTAAAGTATGCAGAGCTGGTAAAAAGGGAAGTGCTTCCGCTACAAACTGTTTGCACCTGCCATTCATAGGTAGTGCCGTCAGTAAGTCCAGTAATCTGATAGGATGTGTTGCTTGTTGTGTCACTTGTCCAGATAGTAGTGCCAATTACACGATATTGAATAAAATAACTATTTGCATTCAAAGCTTGTGTCCAGCTTAAACTTGCCGCTGTAGATGTTACACTGGTACTTTGCAAATCAGAACAGGCTCCACAAAAGCTTCCGCCCGTACAAGCCGTCAAACAAGCTCCATTATTGAAGTTATTCAGGATGGCAGCGGTTGGCTGAAGCCCGAAGCCATTTGAAAAATTAATGCCGGTACTCGTCAGATGGCAATAGCTCATGATTGTTCCACCACTGGTTGGTGTTGGTGCTCCGCTACAAGACCCTTCGTATGGGTATCCTGCTCTCGGACCACAATCGTCTATCGCAGTATTATTTCCGTTCCAAACGCAGCCATGAGTATGCCTCGAACCCATTAGATGTCCTTGCTCATGTGTCACCACTGATATGGTCCATGAATAAACCGGAACAGTCTGATAAAATGGTGATACTCCCGAATAGCATTGACTATAGCGTATGTTAGGTGAACATATACCGCTCACGCTTGCTGCAATGCCTCCGCTTCCGCTATAACCTAACAAGTGTCCAAGATCTCCTGCAAAGGAAGTTCGGATAGACTGGAATTGACTGAGCAGTCCACCGGTACTAGCTGAAGTGTATGGACTTATAGTATCCCAAATATAAAGTTGAGATAATTGCACCGGAATCCCATCGTTAGCATATAAAGTAGAACTCTGGTTGAAGATCCCTAAGGCATAATTTGTCGTGTTTGTAAGTCCCCCTTGTCCGGAGAATATGTCAAAGTTGATTTCCCAATATAGGCGAATACAATTCACGCTAACGGAGGAAGGTAGCTGTAGTTCTTCATCATTATATCCAACATCATCACTTATAGTTTCGCATTCAATTACAGGTTTGATCAATAAATCCCGATCACTATACAGGATGTGCATTCCCGTCTGATGATCTTTTAGTTTTCCAATAACGACATTGCCCAAAGTAGGAGAGGATATCATTCCCATTAATTCGTTTTTAAAGATGCTTAGTGCACACACCGATAAACTGTCTCCGGAAATAATTCCCCGGTAGTGTACTGATTGTTCAGGCATTGTTTCCAATACCAGTCCACTGCTGCTCATGATGTTGAAGTCGGGCGTAAGGAAATTTACTAATTGTAATTCTAAATGAAAATTGCCATTGCCGAGGCCCGGAATGATCAATTCGATGAATTCCGATTGCCCGGAAATCAAACGGCTGGCATTTTCTAGGTCATAATTTAACAGGACCGCATCACTCAGAATTCCGGAATATACTGTGTTGTCCTCTGAATTTGTTGCTTGAAAAAGACCGAGCCCTTCATTAAATGTGATGCTTGCTTTCTTTGCATGAATGGTCTTTGCAATATTATTTTGAGCTGATATCAGATTGCCCGAAAGCAAATAAATTATTAGCAAAAAAAACTTTATTTTTCTCATGCCTTTGGTTTAAATTAAAATTAATGATCCTGAATCAAGCATAACTTCGAGGGCAATTTAACAAAAATAGAATAATTATTTGATGTAATTAGTAAATATTCTTTGAAATCATCGCAAAAATTTTCGCTGAGGTCGGCAAACTTTAAATTTCCCTTTGTGAATGTTTCAAGGTGTTTGCATGAGGAAATCCAATTATCTTGGTTGCTGGTTTTGCGTTTGTCTGCAAGACGTTTGAAGTACTCAATAAAATTCTGTTCACCTTGTTCCTTTATTTTTAGTTGTTCCTTTTCGTACCCTTTGTAGATTTCAGGTTTGTTTAAATGGTTTTCTCTTCCTGAATTGTTGTTACAGATTATTTATAGCCAATTTTTTTTCGGTCATGCCACTTTCTTTGAGCAGCTTTTTCATCTAAAAGGTTTTCCAT
>CAYHFJ010000233.1:0-5121 GCA_964355885.1 uncultured Flavobacteriales bacterium | reverse complement strand
TACGAAATATGGGAAGAGGGAATTTATAAGGGAATAAGAGAGGAACTGGCAAACTTCATTCAACGTCCGGGACAAGAGATTACACCGCACGATGGCGTGCACAATCTTCTAAGTTCGTGGGCGTTGTGCGCTAATTTATACTTCCTTGTTCAAATAAATGAGAATTTCAAGTCACTGATGTTGAGATTTCTGCAACAAAATATTTCGAATGAAATTGTTGAAATAAGGGAGGTGGAACTGGAGTTCGCTTTTCCTGTCGGAGATTCACTTCATCCAAAGCTGCTGCTTGGAGAACTATATGGAAGCCGCGGAAAAAAACAAACCTCACCGGATTTAGCCTTTGTCGTTACAACAAAGGCGGGAAGCGGTATCATCCTGACGGAATGTAAATATACAGAAAGCCACTTCTATGCATGTTCAACTCAACCGAATAAGAGAAATCCGATCCCAAATCCCAATCCTGACTTTTCCCGTTGTTTAAAACCGAAAAAGGGCTATGATTATATATCCATCTGTCATCAGACAACGGAGTGGAAACGTAAATACATGGACATCCTTGATTTTTCGCCCATTGCTGAAGATGTTCTGCTTCAATGCCCTGCAGCAAGTGATGGTTACCAATTATTCAGACAGCAGGCCCTTGCCGAAGGCATCGCGAAAAGCGGCAGGTTTGACCTGGTTGTTTCTTCCGTAGCATTTGATGGCCGGAATGCAGATTTAATTCATTGTCTTACCTCCACTGGTGTAGGTGATTTTCAAATCGGTTGGGGTTCCTTGTTTACAGGGAAGGCTTTATTTAACACATGGACGCACCAGGAATGGGTGCAATTTGTAAGAACTCACCAAGTGAATGGTGAATTTGATGTTTGGTCAGCGTATTTAGCGGAGCGCTACGGGTATTAAGAAAAAAGCATTCTATGAGAAGCAAAACAGCTTTTAAGACTATTGAAGATTTTCTTTTCCAGGAGAATAGAATTTTTGTCATCCCTAATTACCAAAGAGGCTACAAATGGGCAGTTAAGGAGAGTGAAACATCACTTAGTGCTGTTGAGAAGTTGTTGGATGATTTAAATTCAGCCAACAAGGAACTGCAGTATTTTCTTCAGGGAGTGACTGTTACCGAAGACAAGGACAGGGTAATCCTGATAGACGGTCAGCAGCGAGTTACAACGCTATACTTGATTCTTTGGTGTTTATCAAAAGAGTTGATTAAGACCATTCGGCTTGATTATGATATTCGTGATAAATCTAAAGAGTTTATTACTCAATTAAAATCAGAAGGTTTTGATTATTCAAACTTTGATTCTGAGGAGAGCAACCAGGATATTTTTTATTTCAAGAAAGCGATATCGCAGATAAACACACGAATTGAAAGGTTTGTAAAGAGTGAAGCGGAACTCTATACATTTATCCAATTTATTCTTAAAAAGGTTACTATTCTTTATATTGTAATCGATCAGGATAAGGCAACAAAAACTTTTACCATGATGAATGGCTCAAAGGCTACCATGTTGCAGGAAGAGTTGGTAAAAGCTGAAATGCTAAGAAAAATATCATTACCGGAAATAACCGAAAAACAGGTTTCAACTTCAGTTGATGATACCTTAGTCGATTTGAAAGAAATTATTGCAAAAGATTGGGAAACAAACGCATTACGCAGTCGCTATGCCCGGGAGTGGGATAAATGGCTTTATTGGTGGAACAAAGATGATGTTAAAGAGTACTTTGGCTCTGAGAAGCCCTTAGGACTACTCTTAGATTACTATTTTTGGAATAAAAGATCAGGTGAAAATCCCTTCAATTTTGAGAATTTCAGAAGTTTATTAATCGAAAATGGAATACCTGAAAAGATGAAAACAAAGCATATTTTCAAAGAACTAAGAGATTTGCAAAAGTCATTTGAGGATATTTTTAATGTGCCCCGAATTCATAATTATCTTAAAATCTCATTGCTGTGTTCGGCAGATAATGAAGACAAGTTTGAGATGCTTAACTATTTCATTCAAAATAAGCACAATGACAAATTGCAATATGAATATGCAAAATGGAGATTAGTAGGTGCTACTCACAGACAAATTACACAAGCTGATGAGTTAAGGAATGATGAAGAGACAAAAGAAGACAAAGCCAATGCAGTATGTAAACGATTGTCTCAAAAATCCGTATATCAGAATGTAGATGGCATGGATATCAAACAGTTGCTTCGATTAAATGTAGAAGAGGATAATAAACTGTTCAATGGGCAGGGGCGAAAATTTGATTTCGGTATCTATGGAAACAAATCTTTAGAACATATCCATCCTAAATCGAAAGCCTATCACAAAGAAGAGATTTTAAATAGTGAAGGAATTACAGTTACTGTGTTCAAGGATGGTAATAATAACATTTTAGATGGTGGCGAGCCTGTCGGAAATGAATGGTTAAATCGGGATAGCATGGATATCAATTGCAGTGAACACTGCATTGGGAACCTGCTTTTGCTGGATAAAAATGAAAACTCAAAATTTAATGATAAGCCATTTCATGATAAGAAAAAGATTTACTTTAATGTAGGTGAAGTATTTAAAAGTCGTAACTTATTACATACAATCTCTGTTTTTGCCAAATCAGGTTGGACGAAGAACGAAATTTTGGAGAATCAACAACAGTTTATTGTAAGATTCAAGCAAGATTATGGTATCAATGACGACAAGAAAGTACAACATGACAACAAATAATTTCAGACTTGAAAGTGGACAGGAATATTCACTGAAGCAACTTTTTAATGGTAAATATAGAATTGTCATCCCCGATTTGCAGAGGGATTACTGCTGGGGGGATAAGGCATGGGACAAGGATGCAAAAAATTACACTGAACTTGTTTCGGGATTTTTAGATAGTCTTATCACCGTTTTTAATGAGAAGCCAAACGAAGACCTGACATTAGGCCTGATTTATGGATATGAAAACCCTCATTTCACGATCCATCTGTGCGATGGACAGCAACGACTTACGACTCTTTTCCTATTGGTCGGCATGCTTAACCGGCGAACAGAGAATAATCATTTTAAGCCGGTTCTAATTTCTGAAGATGAATTAGCAGATGATCATGAGCCAATTTTGCTTTACGCTATCCGGGAGAGCACCCTATATTTCATGAGTGATTTAGTGTGCGAATTCTTTTTAAAGAAGGATGTAAAAATTGAAGATATATATAAAAGGGAATGGTATTTTAATGACTATGGTTTAGATGCCTCCATACAAAGTGTCATCAGTGCTATCAAAACAATTGATGTGAAAATAAATCACATCGATACATTGAAGTTCGGAGAATTCGTCATCAACAGTCTTCTATTGATTTATTATGACATGGGTCATAGAACACGGGGCGAAGAGACATTTGTTGTGATCAATACAACCGGGGAACCATTAACGGCAACTGAGAACCTAAAGCCGATTTTGATTGGGAATATCAAGAATGAACAGGAACGCAAAACAGCTTCGGATGAATGGGAGGAGAGAGAAGAGTATTTTTGGCAAAAAAAGGCTAACAACGAGCAAACTTCTGATAATGCACTGAAGGATTTTTTTATATGGTATTGGCAAATTCGATTGCTGCAGGAAAAGTCATGGAGAGATAAAAAATCCCACCCTCTGAATCCGCATGAACTTTTTCAAAAAACACCACTAATCACTGAGGATCAGGAAGAAATTCCTGACATTAGTAAATGGGAACATAGTAGAAATCTGGGCATTCTGCATAAATACTTTATTGCTCTTAAAAACCTTGTGCGGATTTGCAAGGAGAATAACCAAATATCATTGGTATTACGAACAATTGAGGATAACGAGATTTCCCTAACATGGTTCAGGGAGGTAAGCTTAGATGTATTATTGCCGCTGGTTGCTTATGTTGAAAAATTTCAAACCCATGAAAACCTATATCATTTTATTCGACGGATAAGAAAGAACTTTTTTGACAAAAAATGGGAAGATCGTAAAAAGAACTACTTGGATTGGAGGCACATCATTCGAATTATAGAATTATCCGAAAGCGAGATAGAAGTCCTTAGATATGAAACCCTTTCAAGAGCTGAAAAATTTAAGAAGATATCAAATGTTCCATTGAATGAATGGTACAATCCGGAGGAACGACTAAAGGATCAATTCTTCTCTAACAGAACCGAAATTGAAAAATGGGAGGATCATAAGGATTTCATGGGGGATATTTCTTTCCTCCTATCGATTAGCCAATTCCAAGGAGTTGATTTTTCGTTCAATGATCTGCAAAGATATTATTGGAACTATACCGAAATCATTGATCTAATCAGAGATCAGACTTTTGAGCCTAAAACCAATATTTACAGGTTGTATTTACTTTTTATTGGTTGTGAAAAAGTTGAGCATAAGCCCCGTGTTTCCTGGGAAATTGAGGGTGTCCTTTTCTCTACCATTGCAAGAAATCACTTATTTATTGATGAATTCAGGAAGTTGTTGTATAATAAAGAGGCTGATTTGCAGAGCTATTGCCTTAATTATGTAAAAAACAAAATCAATGAATGGACTCTTTTTGGTTTGGATGAAAGTAATTTTACCGCAGAACGAGCATTAAAATGCTGGTTGACCTTAAAAGTATTCAATGCTAATAAAGAAAACGTTTGCCTTGCATATTGGGACGGAAATAATGCTGAAGAAGGAGTATCTGCATATAAAAGTTTTGCACCAAACAAACTAATAGAATCAGAGCCCTATTCAATATATAATATGATTTGTGGTTTTGGCGTAAAATCAGGTGGTGGTGGATCATATATTCATTATGCATATGGAGAAAACTGGCTCAAACCCAATATTATTGACACACCGTTTGCAGGCGTAGATTTTGATGTAAAGAAGAGAACTAAAGATCAATTAGAAGAAAATAAAAAGATTATTGATAGCGCAGTCGAATCAATTAAAAATTAAATAAAGAATCTTAAAATGTCCTGGGAATATTCTGAAGATAACCTCATCGAACAAACCGCCATTGACCTTTTTTTCCGCAGGCTTGGATGGGATACGTTGTATGCTTATAACAAGGAGAGTTTCGGGGAAGGTAGCACCTTGGGCAGGTTGAACAAAAAAGAGGTGATCCTCAAAAGAATA
>CAYHFJ010000232.1:0-5139 GCA_964355885.1 uncultured Flavobacteriales bacterium | reverse complement strand
TTTTTGCCCTGTTCCTATCTTTTTTTGTGTCTAATTTCTAATGCGAAACTTCAATTATTATATTTTATCATGGAAAACAACATCGACAAAAAATCTGACAATCAACAATGTAAAGAATATCAAATTCCCGAATTGGTTGATCTGAATAACGTTAGTAAGGCAATGGGTATTGCTTGCTTGCCGGGGTCCGGCATTTAAGGGCGATAAAATTGGCGTCATTCAATCCATTGTTATCAATTTACACTTGATAACCACTAAGGTATCTACTTTAAAACAATCAAGTCGATAGATATTTCTATTGTATCCAACTTCAGATTGCTTGGCATGGTTATCCGAAGAAATATTTTGTCTTGTTAATAGTATTTTCTTAATCGTGAATAAAATGACCGAATGGCTTTTCTAACTCAACACTGCTTTTGCTTCACTGTAGTCTTCAGTCTGGCTTGCCTCTCATGTCACCTATCTTCAAAAAAAGAGGCAGTAGAATTTACGTATCCTTTTCTTCATGTTGCCCCTGTTCAAAAAAAATAACTTTATTAAATGATTGTTTTAAAATAACCCTTCTGCTATGGAAAACAACAACATGATTCTTTCAAACCAAACAGTTAGAAAAGAATATCATCTTCCGGAATTGATTGATCTTAATAATGTAGGGGAAGCTATGGGAGCTACTTGTAGTAACGGATCCAGTGATATATTTGGTTGTAATAATGGAGGGTCGTTTTAACCTGAAATTTACCAATTAGATACACGTATATTATTTTACTCCATACATCTGAATCCATGATGTGCTTTTCCAAAGAAATAATACGGTTGGTTTAATTGTATTTTCTAACTCTTGAACAAACTGACCGCATGGCTCAATTAACTCAACTATACCTCTACCTTACCGAAGGTTGCAACCTGGCTTGCCGCCATTGCTGGCTGGCACCGAAATACGATGCCTTGGGGAATAAATATCCTGTGCTTGAGGTTGAACTTATTCGAAAAATTTTCAAAGAGGCAGTTCCGCTAGGATTAACGACTGTGAAACTAACCGGCGGCGAACCATTATTGCATCCTGAAATTGGGACAATTCTGGATATCATTAAAGAGGAAAATCTTCGCCTCACCATTGAAACCAATGGTATGCTATGCACCCGAGAACTTGCCATCAAAATTGCAGGGCACGAAAAAGCCTTTGTATCGGTGAGTTTGGATGGTGCTATCGCAAAAACTCACGAGTGGGTACGGGGCATAAAAGGATCTTTTGTTGCTGCTTGCAATGCAGTCAGCTATCTGGCAGAGGCTGGTTTACGACCACAAATTATTTTCTCGGTCATGCGGCACAATGTTTCGGAACTAACTGAGATCATCAGTTTGGGAGAGCAACTTGGCGCAAAATCCATTAAATTCAACATCATTCAACCCACTGCCCGTGGCGTGAAACTGTTCGAACAGGACGAAACACTGAGTCTGCATGAGTTAATCGAACTAGGAAAGAAAGTTGAGTTTGAGTTGCAGCCAACAACCGACATCCATTTGTATTACGATTACCCGGTTGCTTTCCGGCCCTTGAGCCGGCTAAGTGAAAACTGGGGAATTTGCGGCCTCAAAAATATTCTGGGGGTATTGGCAACAGGCAAATATGCCTTTTGCGGAATCGGAGAACAAATGCCGGAATTGGTTTTTGGAGAAGCAGGAAAAGATTCTTTGGAAACAATCTGGAACGAGCATCCGGTTCTGTCGAAAATAAGAGAGGATATCCCTTCGCAATTGAGAGGAATTTGTTCACGTTGTTTAATGAAATCAAAGTGTTTTGGCTCATGTGTAGCCCAAAACTACTACAGGAGCAAAGATTTAACTGCCCCTTTTTGGTTTTGCGAAATGGCAGATGAGGCAGGATTATTTCCGGCTTCAAGACTAAGCTAATATGATGTCAGAGAAGATCTATTCCATGTCAGGGAACAGCATGAAGCCAACACTTTCGGAGCCAATTATTCTGGAAGTCTTCAGAGCTGAGCAATATAATAGGGGCGATGTTGTTGTATTTTCCGACAGGAACAGTCATAACATCGTTCACCGGATTGTAAAACTGACCGAATCAAACTTCATTACCCGTGGCGATAACAATCTGATGGATGATGAACCTATTATTCAAGCGAATATTTCAGGTAAAGTTGTAGCTGCCTACAGGGGAGAGAAACGTTACCGGTTAAGTGAAGGTAAAAATGGATACAGGTTGCATCGCTATTTGCAGATCCAAAAAATCATCTTACGCTATCCTCAAAGAATATTATCCTTTGGGTACCGTTTATTATCACAGCCACATTTTTTTACCAAATTGTTGCCCCGAAAATATAAACCTAAAATAGTCCAATATCAGAACTGTCTTGCACAGCTGTATTTAGGAAAGATTTTGGTTGGCAGGTACGACGTTCGCCGCCAGAATTGGATAATTTTCAGGCCATGGCGGATTTTCATTGACGAAAAAACCTTACCAAAGCCCAACTAGTTCATTACGAACCCCATGAAATACCCATGAGAAAATATTCTCACCAACCGAAAATGAATATTTAGGTATTCCATGCGACCATTAAAAAACAAATTATATACACATGAAAGAAATCCTGCAAAATATCTCCCGAATAATCGACTGTGAAAACACTTTAATTCCTGCACTCAACGAGCAAGCCTGGAACGAGTTGTTTGAATTTGCCGAGAAACAGGGCGTGGCTTGTTATCTATTTTATGCGCTCAAACAAAAGAATTCAGAAAATCAAATCCCTTCAGAATGGCAGCGCAAAATCAGGCTTCAATTGATGCATTTTTCCCTTGGTAACGTAAAACATTTGGCAGAATTAGAAGAGCTATCTCTACTTTTTAAAAGAATCGGAACACCGGTCATATTTCTGAAGGGCTCTCACCTCGCGTTCCATGTATTCCCATCTGCCTCGTTACGACCTATGGGTGATATTGATATCATTGGAAGAGAGGACGATATTCAAAAAATCATTGTAGCCTTGGTCGAATCCGGCTACAGCAGTGACTTTTTCACCATTGATAGTGCGAAGAAATACGGAAAGCATTTCCCTCCATTTAATAAAAAAGGGAAAAGAGCCATCGAATTGCATTGGTCACTTATTAATCCGGAGTTTCACAACGCTGAAACCGGAAAGATCATGAATTGGCTGTTTAAAGAAACGGAAGAAAGGGAATTCGGAAATGGAATTGCCTTGGTATTCAAGCCGGATGCGGCCATGTTTCAGCTAATGCTCCATTTTGGACTGAACGACAATCTTTGGCCTTCTTTAAAAAACTTGCTGGATATAACCGTATTAATTCAAAAATACAATCATGAACTAAATTGGGATGCCATTTCAGCTAAAATACTGGAAACAAGTTTTTTGCATCGATTTGCCTTGGTTGCAAGGTTAGCCAAAGATACTGTGGGAGCAAAAATTCCTGATCACTTTTTTCAAACTTTAAATGCAGAACCCAGCGAGGAGATAAAAGAAATTGCATCGAACCGGATTATCCATTTTAGGGATTCGAGCCTCTTGTTTAACCGACCATCCATGCTAAATGCAAATCTATTTCAAAAGCTATTTATCATGGTAACGACAGTATTTATCTCTCCTGCCAAAATGAAAATTCGTTACAGTCTAAAGACAAACTCGGTGGCGTTTTTATATTATCCAAAACGTGTTTTTGATGTTACCGGAAACCACCTATCATCTGTTCTTAAAACATTAAACCCAGACAAAGAATTAAAGGCTAAAACAAAGGATGAAATCAAATTGAGTGATTGGCTGGAGAATGGGGTTAATTCATGATTATAGTCAGATCCGAAAACTTGCGGTCAATTTTTTTAATAGCATCAATTGTTTTTGGGTGAAAATTTTACGTAATAATTTGACAATTAGCCGGTAAAGAAATCTAGCCATTAACGGTAATGGATCTCTGATTATGTATCTTAAATCGGTATCATTAAAAAGATTGAATTTCTGCTCTATGGTATGGATTGTTCGAGCTCTTTTCATCCTTGCAATCAATCTAAAATAATAAAATGGTTTAAATAAGTACTTAGGTTGTGAATACAGGATCTTCTGAGAAGTCATACATGCAAGGTAAGGGAAATTAACCCCAACGCTTAAGGATCCAATTAATGATACCCAATAGCGCGGATTTATTTCTAATATCTTAAATGTATTATCCTTTTCATCGTATCTCATATCAATATTCGCAATCCCTGACCAATTCAGTTTCAGTATCAATTGCTTAACAAGTGAATAAACATTTTCTTCATAAATAAATACAATACCTCCAGAAGGACCAAATTTTGAGCCGCTTTTTAACAACTCCTTTTGAATTGTATATGCCAGAATTTTTCCGTCCTGACACAGAACGCTACATCCAATATTATAGCCTTTGATAAAAGACTGAACGATTACTTCTTCAGAATTCTTATTCTCTTGCAAGTGTTTGAGCAGCTCTGTCTGATCTTCCCAAAGCTCAATCCCCACTCCTCCGCCCAAATTTCTGGGCTTTATTAAAGCCGGAAAGTCAATCGCTGATAAATCATTTAAGAATTGATCCGTAGATTTAAATAATATGGTAGTGGGTAAAGGGAAGTTGTTCTCGAAAAGAAATTCTGCCAGAAGCCATTTATCAGCGGCTATATTGAATGAGTTTAAGGGAGGAAGTGGAACAATATTGATTTTGAGCTGAAACAGGTTTTTATGTGCAGACATCAAGCTTATTGCATATTGTCCTGTAGGCAAAATAACATCAACGCACAGATCAGTAGCGTATTGCAATATTGAATTAACCCAATCAATATCAGTTTGCCCTCGTTTAATGTATATGTATTTCGCCTTTTGTATTGAAAATCTTGAACGAGTATTCCCTACAGTCGATAATACATAGATTCTTAATCCACGAACCTGGGATAAACACATAACCACTGATTGGCAATATCCACTTTCACCATCCGGAATTAGTATGGACATTTTCTTCAGTGGTACTTTCCCAATAAAGTTTATCATTTAATCTCAAGGTAAATAGATTATCTCCAAGTTTAACAACAAATATACGCGCAGAACAGGAAAATGATGTATGAGGGAATGCACGACAATCACAGAAAATAAAATATATTCT
>CAYHFJ010000231.1:0-5160 GCA_964355885.1 uncultured Flavobacteriales bacterium | reverse complement strand
AGATACAGGAGTTTGCAATAGAAGTAGGTGTATATGTATAAATATAATCCTCACCATTCATGTAAGTGCTCAGACAGCCATTTGTAGAATTGTAATCGTTTACCGAGCCACAAGTTGTCTGACAGGTATAGGTTTGAGGAGGTCCTGTAAGAGGGGGAATCACTGTCGCGTTACCGCAATTTGAAGCGGCGTAATTTTGAACACATATAGAAAACTCACCTTGTGCTGCGGCATCACCTGCAACTCGTACGTAGTATACGACTGAGAGACATGAATTGGGAGGATCAGTGACATCTACAATGGCATTGTTTGCATTAATTGTTCCTCCTGTGCTTGCACAACCGAGCGAGACTAATCCTGCACATGTTCCGGAATAGACTTCAACGGAAGTTGTAACACCTTTACACAAAGCAGCAAAGTCAGTAGTGACTCTGAACGAAGTGGTATTAGCCGGTTTAGTAAAACGAAACCAGACATCATTGGTATTTGCAACATCACAGTATCCTGCAGGGGTTCCTGTAATAGTAGCTCCGATTAGTGTTCCTATGGTTGGTGTGCAGACACCTGCGGGGATAGTTCCGAGATCTACAGAACTAGCACAGAGATCGTTAGCAGGTGCAGCTTTATTGAGAAATACAGTTTGAACAAACGTGTTATTTGCAGAGTAAGCTGCTCCCAGGTTACTGATTGTCGAAGTATGAACCGTTTTGGATACAGTATTCGCAGACCAAGCCGGTAAATTCACTGCCACCGTTGGTAATGCCAGAGAATAGAAATCTCCACCACATGTATCGGCAATCCCAATAGATGCACCTCCTCCGAAAGTTCCGGAGTACGGTCCATATATCTGTGGTGCAGCTGTTGGGGTTGTAGTAAATGGTGAATAATAGAAGGCTACTCGACCTGCAAGCGTACTATGACCCGAAGAATAAATACGGAGTTGCATTTTACCGAGATAAGGTGATGCAGCACCTTTATCCCAAAAGACTCCCAACCATTCAACAGCTAAAAATCCAGTTGCTAGAGTTCCGGTACATTTAGATCCTGCACTTGAAATTAAATCATCCCATAGAGGAGCGAGGATTGGTCCGCTTCCTGCAGGTGTGGCTGCTAGATTATTAGTCGGAGTCGGACCAATAGGTGCAGGAGTACCTGCAGCAGCATTTGTTAGCATAATAAATCCATTGGAGGAAATATGGTAGGCTGTATAAGTTCTTCCTCCAAAAGACACGGAAGGAAAGCCTACCATAGCGATTGCAGGAGAGATCGTTTCGTCACTGCTTGCAAATGCAGATATCACTGCTCCTGGATTTGGATATGCAGCTAATGAATATGCGTCTGTATACGTAATCCCTCTTCCTACCTGAGCAAACAGGGAACTTCCTAAAAAGGAAAAGAAGAACAGTAGGCTTAACGCGGTTTTACTGATTATTGATTTTTTCCACATGCTTTTGGATGTCTTAGTGGGTAAGTATTTTATCATGGTAGTTCTTTTGAATGATGAAAATCGCCTTGAATTTTAGGAGAGTTCAGGCACAGTTTTCAGAACATCAAACATACACATTTTGAAGGTCAATTGCAAGAAAAAAGGGTGTTGATTATCAACAGTTTGGGTCTGTTTTCAAGATGATGTGAACGTGCATTAAACAAGGGTGAACCGGTGTGATTCTTGGGTGAAATTTTGAATCGTATAAAACTGACTCCTTTTTTGACCTTGCATCAACAAAATAAGTTCGGGAAACCGGACAAAACTTTGATCAAAAAAGACGGAAAATTGAATTTGACAGAACGGAATCGTGATGAATTTATTAATCTAATACTAAGATTTTGTTAATTAAAAACCGGGTCAAATCTCAATAGTTAAATGGCACACGGATGACACGGATTCAACGGATGATCACAGATTAATAAATTAATATTTAGGGCAATAACAAATCCGCGTAAATCCGCTAGATCCGCGTCATCCGTGTGCTATTGAATCCAGGAAATTCGAACGATAGTAAGTTTAGTTAAGATTTGCCTTCTTCTCCATCGATGCTTTGACGAATTTCACGAAGAGCGGATGAGGTGTTTCAACGGTGCTTTTATACTCCGGGTGGAACTGCACACCGATAAACCATGGATGATTTTTCAGTTCAATAATTTCTACCAGATTGTTATCGGGATTAATTCCCGAAGCAATCATCCCCGCATCTTCAAATGCTTTTAGAAATTTATTGTTGAATTCATAGCGGTGGCGATGACGTTCTCCGATTTTTTGTTTTCCATAAACAGAAGCCGCTTTACTTCCTTTTTGTACCATGCAGGGATACTCACCCAGGCGCATTGTACCACCTTTTTTTGTGATCTTTTTCTGATCTTCCATGAAGTCGATTACCGCATGTTTTGTCTCCGGACTCATTTCAGTGGAGTGAGCATCTTTCCATCCAATAACATTTCTTGCAAACTCAATGACGGCACATTGCATTCCCAGGCATATTCCTAAAAATGGAATATTATTTTCGCGTGCATATTGAATGGCCGTGATCTTTCCTTCTATGCCGCGTCCACCAAAACCCGGTGCAACAAGGACTCCCTGAAGATGTCCGAGTTTTGACTCAACATTTTCCGCATCGATCTTTTCAGAATGTATCCATTCAACTATAACTTTGCACTCGTTAGCCACACCGGCGTGTATGAATGACTCCGCAATGGATTTATAAGCGTCTTTCAGTTCGATGTATTTTCCAATAAGTCCAATGCGTACCTGGTGAATCGGATTTTTTAATTTACCAAGAAATTCCTTCCAGTTCTTCAATTCAGGTTCGTGTTGAAGCGGAAGTTTTAATTTGGCCAGCACAACTTTGTCCAATTGCTCTTTATACATTAAAAGCGGAACATCATAGATGCTTTCAGCGTCAATTGCCTCGATTACAGCATTCACATTTACATTGCAAAACAAGGCGATTTTTCTCCGTATGTCGGCAGAGAGAGATTTTTCTGTTCGACATGCGAGTATATCAGGTTGCACTCCCAGTTCAAGTAATGATTTTACGGAGTGTTGTGTCGGTTTGGTTTTTAATTCACCGGCGGCTGCAAGAAATGGTATGAGTGTGAGATGCAATGAAAGAGCGGAACTGCCTAACTCCCATTTCAATTGTCGCACTGATTCAACATAAGGAAGAGATTCAATGTCACCAACAGTGCCACCAATCTCTGTAATTACTATGTCAAACTCTCCGGTTTCGCCCAATAATTTGATTCTTCTTTTAATCTCATCAGTGATGTGAGGAATAATCTGAACCGTTTTCCCAAGGTATTCTCCTTCACGCTCTTTATTGATAACGGTTTGATAGATTCTTCCTGTGGTGACGTTATTAGCCTGAGATGTAGGAACATTCAGAAATCGTTCGTAATGGCCGAGGTCAAGATCTGTTTCCGCGCCGTCGTTTGTGACGTAACATTCTCCATGTTCGTAAGGATTCAGCGTGCCCGGATCAACATTGATGTAAGGATCCAGTTTCTGAATGGTTACCGAATATCCACGTGCCTGTAGCAGTTTTGCCAATGATGCCGAAATGATACCCTTCCCAAGTGAAGACGTAACACCGCCTGTAACGAATATGTATTTTGCAGATCCCACCGTGTTGTTTTTTAAGATTGATTTGAAGAAAAATGCTGATTAAATTTTGGAAAAATTAAATTCATCAACACGGGGTACAAATGTACCATTTCATGTCGGAGAAAAAAATACGGAAGCTGTTTTTATTAAATAATTATTACAGCTTGCCTTAATTTCATAAATTATCAGCTAGTGATTCTGTTTATGTTTATAAAAACAAGATTGTTTATCAGCAAGATGTTTTTTGATGATCTCAAGAGCCTGAAGTGTAGCAGATTGGCAGTAAATGAATACGAAGGTGAAAAAATCAAGTATAACTGCTAGTCAATCGCTTCAGGGATAGGGTATGATAAAGCTTAATGATTATTTTGCGCGCTGGAATCAGATATTTATGAGGATTTGCCATTCAATACTATTAGTTGTGTTGCCTTTGCTTTCGCTGGGAGGATCGGTGTCACTGAATTCGGATACTGAACTTAATAAAGTTCAGAATGAGCAAGATGATTTTTGGAAATTATTCAAAGAAGATTCACTTTGGTCATTCCGTTCAAAGCATGGGTATTTTCCGGTGCTCATACATAATATGGGCTTGCAGGCAAGTTCGCCTTTGAGAATGACAGAAAGCCAAAGTCTGTTTCTTATGGGAGCTGCCGGACTAACGGCATCATTATACTATTATGATGAGGAGATTGATAAAAAGTTCAAACCATTAAAAGACAAACATTCATGGATTGAAAATACGAGCCCTCATGTGACTGAGTTTGGAGATTATTATGGATATTCATTTTTGGCTTTAACAGGAGTCTACAGCCTTGTCTCAAAGAATCATAAGTTGTTTCATACTAGTGTTCTTGCCAGTCAGGCTGCACTCTCTGCAGGTATCTGGTCGAGACTTGGAAAGATGTTGACAGGTAGAATGAGACCCGGAGCCACCTATGGTGATAAGGAATATAATTCGGATCATTGGTTTGGACCTTTCGCGGAGTTTAATAAGGCTGAAAGGGGTACACGAGGTATTGGTGCCTATGATGCTTTTCCCAGCGGACATACCGCGGCAGCTTTTTCTATTGCCACCGTTTTTGCCGGCAGGTACTCTGATCGGAAAGCAGTGCCATGGATTTCTTACATCCTTGCGACAACCGTTGCTGTCACAAGACTGGTTGAACATGAACACTGGGCTTCCGATCTGATTCCCGGTGCGTTGATCGGGTATGGTTGTGGTAGGCAGGTAGTGAATAATTACTTCCGCAGCTTTCCTCAGTACAAAGACAAGAAATACCGCAGAAAAAAAGCGAAGACTTCTTTGAGCTTGGTTCCTATGACCAGAGTTGCGGGAATTCATTGCAGACTTAGCTTTTAAATACAATTATCAACCTCGTCTAAAATATAAGAGATGACATCTTTTTAGCCGAGCATCCTGTCTTCCGCACCGGGACACCCCAAATTAAAGTTTAAATAGTTCAGCTAATATTCTTTGTTCTTCATTCAAATTGAGGGTTTTATATATTGGCTCATTTGTTAATGGCATCAATCCTCTTATTAATTAATTTATAGGATTA
>CAYHFJ010000230.1:0-5167 GCA_964355885.1 uncultured Flavobacteriales bacterium | reverse complement strand
TTTTTATATTGTAATTATTTTGTTTTTTGTTGTATTAATATTATTGTTTTTATCATCTACATTCAAGTTCTTTTCCTCTTCTTAATCTTATTATTTTTTTTAAATTATATTAGTATTATTATCATCATTTTATTACATTAAATCATTACTTTATTTAAAAAACTATTCAACAGAATTTAAACTCATTAATTTTTATGACTAACGTTATAATTATTATTACTATTCTCTATTATTTTTTATATTTACTTCTTCTAATGAAAAATTAATCTTAGGTGTAATACGAACGTTATCATCGCTGCCCGATGCACGCATGTTTGTAAGCTGTTTTGCACGTGTCACATTCACGACTAAATCACCCGGACGAATGCCCTCTCCAATCACTTGACCGGCATAGACTTCCTCCGCCGGGTCAATAAAGAAGCGGCCTCTGTCCTGCAGCTTATCAATTGAGTAGGCTGTAGTTTTTCCTTTATCCATCGACATTACAACACCATTCACACGACCCGGAATGTCGCCTTTCCATGGCTCATAAGCCTTGAAACGGTGAGCGATAATGGCCTCACCCTGGGTTGCAGTTAAAATATTGTTTCTCAGACCAATAATTCCTCTTGCAGGAATATTGAACTCTAAATGCAGAATATCACCTTTTGGCTCCATAACGAGCAATTCACCCTTACGCTGGGTAACCTGATCGATTACTGCACTACTGAACTCAGGTGGCACGTTCACTGTCATTGCTTCAATAGGTTCACATTTAACACCGTCAATGTGCTTTATAATCACTTGAGGCTGACCAACCTGTAACTCATATCCTTCACGACGCATGGTCTCAATAAGGATACTCAGGTGAAGAATTCCGCGTCCATATACATTATATGCATCCGGTGAATTGGTCTCTTCAACCTTTAATGCCAGATTCTTTTCTGTCTCTTTATATAACCTGTCGCGTAAGTGTCTGGAAGTAACAAATTTACCTTCTTTACCGAAAAATGGAGAGTTATTGATCGTAAACAACATACTCATTGTCGGCTCATCTACATCAATTGTAGGTAAGGCTTCCGGATTTTCATAATCAGCAACGGTATCACCAATATCAAAATTCTCCAAACCAACGATGGCACATATATCACCTGCATTAACAAACTCCTTCTTACTTCTTCCTAATCCTTCAAAGCTGTGCAATTCCTTTACACGAGATTTAATGATACTTCCATCTCTTTTAACAAGAGATACCGGCATACTTTCACGTAAAGAACCACGAGTGATACGTCCAATTGCAATCCTGCCAACGAAACTTGAATAGTCAAGTGATGTGATTAACATTTGAGCAGTACCCTCACGAACCGGTGCAACCGGAATATGTTCAACGATGGCATCAAGAAGTGCAGTGATGTCTTCAGTAGGCTTAGCCCAGTCTGTGCTCATCCAACCCTGCTTCGATGAACCGTAAAGCGTTGGGAAATCCAACTGTTCCTCAGTAGCACCCAAATTAAAAAACAAGTCAAAAATCTGCTCATGCACTTCATCAGGGCGGCAGTTTTCTTTATCTACTTTATTTACAACCACAATTGGCTTCAATCCAAGTGCCAAAGCCTTTTGGGTAACAAAACGTGTTTGTGGCATCGGACCTTCAAAAGCATCAACCAAAATCAGAACTCCGTCTGCCATGGTTAAACCTCTTTCTACCTCTCCTCCAAAATCGGCGTGACCGGGAGTATCTATAATGTTGATTTTTACATCCTTATATACTATTGAAACGTTTTTAGCAGTGATAGTGATGCCTCGTTCCCGTTCCAGATCATTATTATCAAGAATTAATTCAGTAGTGTGCTGGTTGTCCCGGAACAATTTTGCCTGGTGCAGCATTTTATCAACTAGGGTGGTTTTACCGTGGTCAACGTGAGCAATAATTGCGATGTTTCTGATTTGCATGGATTGATTTGCCTGAATTACAGGATTTTAAACTTATTAAGGGCTGCAAAGGTAGCCTTTTATCATCAGAATTAAAAGAGAATCTGAAGAGCTGATTTCGCATCTTCACTAAGCCGGAGAATTTGCATTACTTATGACTGTATTTGCAGGCTCAGGCCGAGTTACCGAAAAATCAGATTGGCTCCACTTAAGTGATGTGAAGCATAATTGCCGGGATTTGCTTTTTTAGCGGTTTCGTTTACCTTTGCAGCCCTTCAAAAATTAAGTTATAGTATGGAAAATCTTGTATTTATTGTCCCTCTTCTAGGAGTCCTCGGACTCATCGTTATGTTTATCAAAGCCAAATGGGTAATAAAACAGGATGCCGGCGATGAGAAAATGGCCGAACTGGCAGGCTATATCGCGGATGGCGCGATGGCTTTTCTAAGGGCAGAATGGAAAATGCTGAGCTACTTTGTAGTGATCGCATCCATATTATTAGTATGGTCCGGAATGAGCGTTGAGCATTCAAGTCCGGTGATTGCAATTTCTTTTATTATCGGAGCGGTATTTTCCGCTGTTGCCGGTTATATAGGAATGAATATTGCCACAAAAGCTAACGTTCGTACAACACAGGCAGCCAGGACAAGCCTTGCAACCGCACTGAAGGTTTCTTTTACCGGTGGTTCTGTAATGGGTCTTGGCGTAGCCGGTTTAGCAGTTTTAGGTCTTGGCTCACTTTTTATATTATTCTATACAATCTATGTAAAAAATACCGGTGCCAGCGTAAATGGTGATGAAATGAAAAAGGCTTTGGAAGTCCTTGCAGGTTTTTCACTCGGTGCTGAATCCATTGCATTATTCGCCCGTGTTGGTGGTGGTATCTACACCAAAGCGGCGGATGTTGGTGCTGATCTTGTTGGCAAAGTAGAAGCTGGTATTCCAGAAGATGATGTTCGTAATCCCGCTACCATTGCCGATAACGTTGGTGATAACGTTGGTGATGTTGCCGGTATGGGTGCCGATCTTTTTGGATCCTATGTTGCAACAATTCTTGCTACAATGGTATTGGGGAGCGAAATTGTTTCCGCGGATGCCTTCGGTGGTATCGCTCCTGTTTTGTTACCAATGCTTATTGCGGGCATGGGACTGGTGTTCTCTATCTTCGGAATGGTATTCGTAAAAATTAAAGATGATAGCGGTAATGTTCAGAAAGCTTTAAATCTTGGAAACTGGTCTTCGATTATTTTCACAGCCATCGCATCTTATTTTCTTGTAGATTATTTACTGCCGGATTCGATGAACATCCGCGGTTTTGAATTTTCTAAAATAAGTGTCTACTATGCCATCCTTCTCGGATTGGTTGTCGGAACGCTCATGAGTATGATCACAGAATATTACACTGCCATGGGAAAACGTCCGGTAAATTCTATCGTGCGTCAATCTTCAACCGGACATGCCACAAATATTATCGGAGGACTTTCTGTCGGAATGGAATCAACAGCATTACCTATTCTCGTTCTGGCAAGTGGTATCTACGGCTCTTATTACTTCGCCGGTTTATACGGAGTTGCTATCGCTGCTGCCGGTATGATGGCAACAACAGCTATGCAATTAGCTATCGATGCCTTTGGCCCTATTGCTGACAATGCCGGCGGTATTGCTGAGATGAGTGGATTGCCAAAAGAAGTTCGTAACCGTACCGATAATCTGGATGCGGTTGGAAATACTACCGCTGCGGCAGGTAAAGGATTTGCCATTGCCTCCGCTGCGCTTACTTCACTTGCCTTGTTTGCCGCTTTCGTCGGAGTAGCAGGAATTGACAGCATAGATATTTATAAAGCGGATGTTCTTTCCGGTCTCTTCATCGGTGGAATGATCCCATATATATTCTCTTCTCTTGCTATTGCCGCGGTGGGACGAGCTGCCATGGATATGGTAAATGAAGTTCGACGTCAGTTCCGGGAAATTCCCGGCATCATGGAATACAAAGCCAAACCTGAATATGAAAAATGCGTGGCAATTTCCACCAAAGCTTCCATTCGTGAAATGATCGCTCCCGGAGCTATTGCATTAGTCGTTCCGGTACTGGTTGGATTCGCATTTGGCCCCGAAGTATTAGGGGGTCTGCTTGCAGGTGTTACAGTATCCGGTGTGTTAATGGGAATGTTTCAGAACAACGCGGGTGGCGCATGGGACAACGCAAAAAAATCATTTGAGAAAGGTGTTGATATTGATGGTCAGACTTTCTACAAAGGTTCCGAGCCACACAAAGCATCCGTTACAGGCGATACCGTTGGAGACCCGTTTAAAGATACTTCCGGTCCTTCCATGAATATTCTTATTAAGTTAATGTCTATCGTATCACTGATCATTGCTCCGCACATTGCCGTTACAGGCGGCGATATGGGAGAAGAGTGTTGTGGCGGAGACATGCAGAATGAATACAAAATGGGTTCAGCTTGCCAACACATGGGAATGGGAAAAGGTATGATGGGAATGGATTGTGGCGGGATGGATTGCGAAATGGATGCTGATGGCAATTGCCTCATCGATTCAGCGACCTGCACGGCATGGATGGCGGAAGGAAAAATTGACAGTGCAGATTGTGTGAAGATGGAAAACGGTAAATGCGCAATCAGTGCATCTGCCTGTAAAATGTCTATGCGCGGTGGAGCTATGATGAACTGTTCAGAGGAATGCAGAGCAGCTTGTGAAGCAAAAGGAATAGACTGCTCCGAACCGGGTTCTTGCCCTGAAATGATGAAGTCTTGCTCCATGCACGGAAAGATGAAATGTTCAAAAGCCTGTATGGAAGAATGCAAAGCAAAAGGAATTGATTGCTCGGATCCAAATGCTTGCCCATCAAAGAAAAAGGATTGCTGCAAGCAATAATTATAACTATCAGAATACATGAAAAAGCCTTTCTCAAAACGAAAGGCTTTTTCATTTTGCGTAAGCCTGAAAGGACACTTTTCTCAGTAGAAAATTATTTATAACGGCAATGATTTGTGAATTTTTTAAATGAAATTTAATTATCAATCCTTTTCGATTAATTAGAATTCAAAATATTTCCAAATATGATTTCTTTTGATTAATAATTCAAACAATAATTACAAATCAATTTATTTTGATTAATTAAAATTCACAAAAACTCCCCATTCGAAGTATAGATACCCTCGAATTTAAAATTGAATTTCCCTTTGTGCCCTCGTATGTTTGAACCTTGACTGTTTATAAGTCTTAGAGAAGTTCA
>CAYHFJ010000229.1:0-5168 GCA_964355885.1 uncultured Flavobacteriales bacterium | reverse complement strand
TTACTGTTTTTAATACTGCTGGCAAATCTCCCGCTCAACGCATTTTCTCAATGCCCGATTTCCCAATTTAGTGCCTCCGGACCGGTTTGTGCCGGATCTCCTACTGCCTTCAATAATACCTCAACCGGTGCTACAAGTTATTCCTGGGATTTTTGTGCCGGAGATTTTGACAGCCTTATTACCGATACAAATGAAGTCAGCGGGTATTTAAATCTCCCATCCGGACTTACATCAGTAATTGATAGTTCAGGAAGCTATGTTTTTGTGTGTAGCCGTGGAGACGATAAAATAATCCGTTATGACTATGGAAATGGGTTTGATAGTGCGCCAACACTTTCAACAGATCTTGGCAATATGCTTGGATTAGTTTCTTCACCGAATGGAATCGTATTTTATAAGGAAAATTCCATCTGGTATGCACTCGTGCTGAGTATCTTTAATAGTACAATAACTAAATTTGATTTTACGAACGGATTGGATTCTTTACCATCAGCAGGTACTGTAATCGTATCCTCAAACCTTAATTTTCCCCGAGGCATAGATCTAGACACAGATAATTCGGGAAATATCATCGCAGTTGTGTCCAATTTTACCGGAAGCAGTCTTACTGTTGTTAATTTTGGAAACTCCATCAATAATGTACCAAGCGTCGGTACACCTTTTGGCATTGCAGGTGCCGGTGCAATTGACGTTAACATAGTTAAAGATTGTGATAAGTGGTACGCGGTAGTATGTTGTTATTCGAGTAATGATGTTTACCTTATTGACTATGGAGTAAGCTTATTAAATACTCCGGTTTCCAGCCAAATTCTTTTTAGCAGCTTATCTGCTCCAATGGGGATTTATGCAGTAAACGATAACAATGAATGGTTCGTCCTGGTCACAAACTCAAATAATGGCAATGTCGCGGTAGAAAAGATCGGAAACAGTTTGAGTTCTCCAAATCCAGTACTCATTGGTAATGTCGAATTGGGTGGAGGAAACGCTTCCGGTCTTAACATGATAAAAAATGCAAGCTCCTGGTATGGTTTTGTGACTATGTATTCTACAAATGTGGTAAAAAAAATAAATTTCAGGAATCCTTGTAATGTCAATCAACTCATCTCTTTCGATCCGGTTCCGGTTAATGTAGTTTTTAATACAGGAGGTAATTACCACGTGAACCTTGAGGCTACTGATAATCTTGGCAATTCCAATTTTTTTTCACAGACTATAGCAGTTTTTATTTCTCCCGAATCCAATTTTTCTGTCATCGGGAATTGTCTTGGTGATCAAAGTATTATAACTGACTCCACTCTACTTTCATCGGGTACACTCACGTCATGGCATTGGGAATTTGGTAATGGCGATACTTCCAATATTCCAAGTCCAAATTACACCTACCCTGATACCGGAAATTATTTTATTACACTGGTAACCACGGCAAATAATGGTTGTTCGGATTCCATAACAATGCCGTTTGAAATTTCTGTGGTACCCACAGCTGATTTTAGTACTCAGTCAGGATGTTCAGAAACCTCGCTCACTTTCACTGATCTGTCCACAATTGCAGCCGGAAGTATCTCGGAATGGTATTGGGAATTCGGCAACGGGGATACTTCGATATTGATAAATCCTGTTTATGCATATTCTACAGGAGGAAACTACCTAGTGAGTTTGACCGTGACTTCGGCAAAAGGATGTTCAAATAGCAGCTCGCAGAATTTACCTGTCACAGATCGGCCCGTTGGGAAATTTAATGCTCAAAATACCTGTGTAGGACAAACTGTCCAGTTCATTGATCAGACAATTGTTTCCGGAACCACAATAACAGGATATTCATGGGACTTCGGTGACAGCAATTCAAGTACACTACAAAATCCCAGCAATTTGTATGCAGGTGGTGTAAATATCTTTCCTGTTCAATTGATTATTACAGCTGCTAATGGTTGTATAGATACAGTCAATCAGGATATAAAGATCAACAACATCCCAAATGCAAGTTTTTCATTTACACCTGTAGTTATTTGTCAGGGGAATGATATTCAGTTCTCTGATTTATCCATAGTATCCGGTGATACCATCTCTTCCTGGGCATGGGATTTTGGTGATGGTCTAACTGATTCGGTCAAAGATCCACTGCATCAATTTGCCACTGCGGGAATGAAAACTATCAGCCTTATTGCCTACTCACCTTCGAGTTGCCCGAGCGCAGTCTCACAGCAAAATGTCAATGTAATTGCAAGTCCCACAGCACTTTTCAGCTTCACGGATGTTTGTCTTGGCGGAACATCACAGTTTACAGATCTTTCTACAGCACCCACCGGAAGCACAATCATAGCAAGAAATTGGAATTTCGGAACCGGAGATAGTTCGGCTCAGACAAATCCTTCTTACACATTTTTGTCTGCTGGGACCCATCCGGTAATATTAACTGTCACCTCCGATGCAGGATGTGAAAACAGTATCACGACTGATGTACCTATTCATGCTATTCCTAATGCAAATTTTAGCAGCAGCAATTTATGCGTTGGCCAGATGACTAGTTTCACCAATCTGAGTACTTCTGACTCTTTGTCGACAATCAGCACTTACGAATGGAACTTTGGTGACTTTGGCAGCGGTGCTGCTAATTTCAGTAATCTTTCTGACCCTACACATACTTTTTCTACTGCCAGTGTCTTCGATGTATTTCTGATTGCAACGACAAATTTTTCATGTAAGGACACCGCTCTGGTGCAGATAAGAATCAACCCATCGGCTCCCGCTCAGTTTACCTATTCACCGACATGCTATGGTGATCTGATGGAATTTTTTAATCCGGGATCAGCTATTGACAGTGCATATCTATGGAGCTTCGGAGACAGCCAAACTAACCAGTTAAAAGAACCTGCTCACTTTTATGCATTCCCGGGTAACTACACTGTCAGGCTTACTGTTTACGCAATAGGAGGATGTGCAACAACTGCAACCAAACAAGTTTCAGTAAGTCCTATCCCAATTGCCAACTTTACTGCTAATCCTTCCTGCATCAATTCTCCTTATCTGTTCGACGAGACCAGTACAATTTCAACCGGAAGTATTGTAAAATGGGAATGGTCCATTTCGAATCAGGTATTTGATTCTGTCCGAACACCACTGTATACATTCTCTGATACAGGAACCTATCCGGTAAAATTGAACATTACTTCAGATATAGGTTGTGAAAATTCAGTTACAAAATCAATTATAACTCATCCCTTACCCGTTGCAAATTTCAATTTCAATCCTCAATTCGGAAATCCACCTTTGGATGTACAATTCACTGACTTTTCTCAGGGAGCCAATCAGTATGAGTGGGATTTTGGAGACGGACAACCGGGAAGTAATTTAGCTCAGCCTTCGCATATATTCCAGGACACGGGATTGTTTGTCATCCGGCAAAAAGTGACCAGCATTTTTGGGTGTGTGGATTCCGTAAACAAAAATATTTATGTCATCAAACCAATTCTTGATATAGCCATAACAGGTGACTCATCTTATCTTTCAGGTAACTACTTTCATTTGGTAGCTAAAATTGCAAATCTGGGCACAAGACAAATAGACAGTGTAAACATAGAGGGAAGACTGGCAGATGGTACCAATGTACTTGAAAAATATATTTCACTTATTCCAAACGGACCGGCAGGAATACAATGGTACACCTTTCATGCTTCCTTCTTGATCAGTGCCTCCACTAAACTGGATTACTACTGCATTCGGGTTAGTGAACCAAACGGAGAAAGTGATGATATCCCTGCAAATAATGAAAAATGTTTTAGCAGAATAAAAGAGTTGGCAGTAATCAATCCTTATCCAAATCCATTTACATCAAATTTAATTGTAAGAGCTATTCTTCCATTTGAAGATGACCTGAAATTAGATATTGTCGATCAGCTCGGCAGGACAGTCATGAGCAAACTGGAAAGTCAGACTCCGAAAGGATTGGTTGAATTCGATCTGAATTTATCAGGTTTATCGGATGGCGTCTATTCAGTTGTTTTAAAATTCAGGGATGAACTGATAGTCAAACAGGTAATAAAAAATTCACTTCTCAAGTAGTGTGGAGATTGATTAGCAACCATGCCGGAATAAGGTATTATGCAAATTAATATTACGGTAACTGAATTTGATACGCAAAATCAATTAGCCACATTTACTCAACTCCCAGTACTCTTGTAAAACAATTATGCAATTCGAAACAAAACCGGTCGGTAAGCTATCATTAGGACTCAAAGAGCTGTGGCAATTTCGTGAGCTGTTTTATTTTTTTACCTGGAGAGATATAAAAGTAAAATACAAGCAGACAGTTCTGGGAATAGTGTGGGCGCTCTTGCAACCATTTTTATTGATGATTGTATTTACAGTATTTTTTGGACAGGCTTTGAATGTCCCTTCCGACAATATCCCTTACCCAATTTTTGTTTTTTCCGGTCTGCTGCTCTGGAATATTTTTTCTTCAGGATTGTCAAATGCCGCAAACAGTATGGTGACAAATGCAAACATTATTAAAAAAATCTACTTCCCGAGACTTATAATACCAATGTCGGCGATACTGGTATCATTGTTCGATTTTATTATGGCCTTCGCGATATTTATAGGCCTGTTGCTATACTACAGTCATCCTGTAAGCTTAAACATACTACTATTCCTGCCATTGAGCATTCTCATCACCGTAATGTCAACCTTTGGACTTGGGTGCTGGCTGGCTGCATTAAATGTAAAGTACAGGGACTTTCGGTATATTATACCCTTCCTGATTCAAATGTTATTGTTCCTTACCCCGGTGATCTATCCTGTATCTATAATAAAGTATGCATGGGCAAAAAATTTACTTTCGCTAAATCCCATGTCGGGAGCGATTGAACTACTGCGCTCTTCAGTTACGCACACACCACTGAATTCAGAACTAATATTTATCAGCATAATTGTTTCAGTCATACTGTTCTTCACAGGACTTATTTACTTCCGAAAAACAGAATACTACTTTGCAGACCTTGTGTAAACGATATTGCAATTCCTGCAAAGAACCCTCGTTCCTCTTCATAAAAAAGCAAGTTTCCCTTTCCATGTTTCACAATCGATTTTCTCCAAGCAATCTATTTATTAAGAGAACCATAACATCGACTCCGCCATTGAAATTTGTATATTTACATTAATATCTAGTCTCA
>CAYHFJ010000228.1:0-5283 GCA_964355885.1 uncultured Flavobacteriales bacterium | reverse complement strand
AGCTGAAAAGTATGAAGGGTGTTTTTTCGGAGAGGGTGATGAAGGTGGAGTGAGGGTAGTCCCTCATTGGGCATAGTCCTTCATTGAATGACCGCGGTCATCGAGTTTGAATTTCGATTAGTTACGTAACAGGTTATATTCTTGAGTTTTTTCAACATTCCCTGTCCTCTTTGCCCTCTGTTTCGTATTTTTGTGTTTTTAAAGCTAATAAACATGAAACTCGTCAGTTATATTACAGGAAATAGCGAAAATACAGGACTATTTATTGATGGGAAGGTCTATTCCTTGGCTGAGAATGCTAAAGCACTCTCATTTCCTTCTCTACCTCATACAATACTTGAATTTCTGCAAGGCGGGGAAAGTTTTATGAAGATTGCCCGGGATATTGAAAGGGAAGTAAAATCCGGAAATTCTACAGTCATAAATGCCAAAGTAAATCCGGCAGATTTTATTGCGCCTGTTCCTCACCCCACCAGTTGCCGTGATGGTTACGCCTTTCGTCAGCATGTGGCCTCTGCACGCAGGAATCGAAAAGTTGACATGATACCGGAATTTGACCAGTACCCTATTTTTTATTTCACGAATCATAATTCCATTCAGGGACAAGGTGATATCACTTGCATGCCCGATCATTTTAAGCAACTGGATTTTGAACTGGAAGCGTGTATAGTAATTGGTAAAAAAGGCAGAAATGTAAAAGCTGCAGAGGCAGATCAGTATATCGCGGGCTACATGATTATGAATGATATCAGTGCTAGAACATTGCAGATGGAGGAAATGAAGTTGAATCTGGGCCCTGCCAAAGGCAAGGATTTCAGTACTGTTATCGGCCCATGGCTGGTCACACCTGATGAACTGGAAGCTTTTAAAGTACCTGCTAAACCAGGACATACAGGCAATGCTTATAATCTTTCTATGAAATGTTGGGTCAACGGAAAACTTGTAAGTTCAGGTAACCTCAAAGATATGGACTGGACTTTTGCAGAGATCATCGAGCGTTGCGCTTACGGAGTAGATATTGTACCCGGTGATGTTATTGGTTCCGGTACAGTGGGAACAGGTTGTTTTCTGGAGTTAAACGGAACCGGTTTGCTGAATGATCCTGCCTACAAACCTCAATGGTTGGAGGAAGGTGATGTTGTTGAAATGGAAATCGAGCATCTTGGGCATCTGAAAAACACAATCCGAAAGGATCAATCGGATTTCAGCATTCTGGCATTAAAAAAAGAATCACTTCCTGCCTGAATGATTTATTCATTAATATCAAATCAACAATAAAATTCTTTATCTTTTCTGCGAAAGATTATTGATGGCTTTAATTCATCATACAGTATGTCAGAAATAAGTCCGGGTGTTATTAATGCGGAAGCCGAAAAGGATCAGATCCTGAAGGCATATCGTGCCTTGTTGCGTGCCCTCAAACCCACACTGGGCAAGGGCGACAAGAACATGATCAGGCTGGCATTTGATATGGCTCTTGAGGCACATAAGGATATGCGTCGTAAAACAGGCGAGCCTTATATTTTGCATCCGCTTGCTGTTGCTTTAATCTGTGCAGAGGAAATCGGACTGGGACCTTTAGCAATCGTTTGCGCTCTCTTGCATGATACGGTGGAAGATACCTACATGACTCTTGAAGATATCAGGAGTTCTTTTGGAGAAAAGGCCGCTACCATTGTCGACGGGTTAACAAAAATTTCCGGAGTTTTTGATAAGGGCACTTCCCTTCAGGCGGAAAATTTCCGGAAGATGTTGCTGACACTTTCAGATGATATCCGGGTGATTCTCATCAAACTCGCGGATCGTTTGCATAACATGCGAACACTGGATTCCATGCAAAGGGAGAAACAGTTGAAGATCGCTTCCGAAACAGCGTATCTCTATGCTCCTCTCGCCCATCGTCTGGGTCTATATGCCTTTAAGACAGAGCTGGAAGATTTGTCCATGCGTTATACCGAGCCTGAAGTTTACCAGGAGATCACTGAACGCTTAACACAGACTAAAAGAGAACGCACCCGTTTCATCAATGAATTTACTATTCCAATTAAAGAAGAACTCAGCAAACAAGGCTTCACATTTGAAATAAAAGGACGTTCGAAATCTATTCATTCGATTTGGAGCAAGATGAAAAGGCAAGGAGTGACCTTTGATGAGATCTATGATCTTTTTGCCATACGAATAATCATTGATGCTCCAGAAGATCTGGAGAAGGCAATGTGCTGGAAAGCTTACTCACTAATCACAGATTTCTATCATCCGAATCCCGACAGACTGCGTGACTGGATATCAACGCCAAAAGCTACAGGTTATGAATCACTTCATACAACCGTTATGGGACCGGGGGGGCGTTGGGTGGAGGTGCAGATTCGCTCCCGTCGTATGGACGAGATTGCGGAAAAGGGTTATGCGGCTCACTGGAAGTATAAGGAATCAGCAGCCGAGACAGCACTTGATGAATGGATCCAGAAGATCCGCGAACTACTTGAAAGTCCGGAGACAAATGCACTTGACTTCATTGATGATTTTAAGTTAAACCTGTTCGCTGATGAAATTTTTGTCTTCACCCCTACCGGAGATATGAAATCCTTGCCCTCACAAGCCACTGCGTTGGACTTTGCATTTGAAATCCATACAGATCTCGGAAGTAAATGTATTGGTGCCAAGGTTAACCACAAGCTTGTTCCTCTCTCTCATAAATTGCGAAGCGGTGATCAGATAGAGATTCTTACTTCAAATAAACAATCACCAAAAGAAGACTGGCTTAAATTTGTTGTTACAGCAAAAGCTAAATCTAAGATCAAAGGAGCCTTAAAAGAGGAAAAGAAAACAGTTGCTGAAGACGGGAAAGAAATTCTTGAAAGAAAATTTAAACACCTGAAGATTCATTTTAATCATGATAACATCAATGAACTTCTTGCCTATTATAAAATCCCCAGTACACTGGATTTGTATTACCGCATTGCCAAAGGAGTTATTGATATTCAGGATCTGCGGGATTTCGCAAATGACAAAGGGACACTTAAAATCCATACGCCACATCGCATTGAACCACATTCTCTCGAACAGATTGTAAAAAATGTTCGTGGCTCCAGTGACATGCTTGTCATTGGAGAAAACATGGAAAAGATCGACTATAAACTTTCTCCTTGTTGTAATCCAATTCCCGGAGATGACGTCTTTGGCTTTATCACCATCAATGAGGGAATTAAAATTCACCGGGTCAACTGCCCGAACGCGATTCAGTTAATGTCAAATTATGCCTATCGTATTGTAAAGGCAAAATGGACCAATCAGCAACAGATTGCATTCCTTGCAGGAGTGCGTATGACAGGGATAGATGAAGTCGGTGTTGTAAATAAAATATCCAAGGTGATCTCAAGTGAACTTAAAGTAAATATGCGAAGTATCAGTATTGAGTCCAATGACGGAATTTTTGAAGGAACAATCATGCTCTTTGTTCACGATACTCATCATCTGGATAAGCTGTTAAAAAAACTCAAAGAAATTCACGGAATATTGACGGTTAGTCGTATTGACGGTGGAAGAAATTCTGATTTGAATTGACAAAAAGATGGCAGTAACCACTATTAAAACAGATGTAAAGAAAGTCTTTACAAATTACCTCGAACAACACGGGCAACGCAAGACAGCGGAGCGCTTCGCCATTCTGGAAGAGATCTATAGCATGGACGAACACTTTGATGTTGACTTCCTCTTCATTCACATGAAAAAGAAAGGTCACCGTGTAAGCAGAGCCACCATTTACAATACTATCGAACTTTTGTTGGAATCTAAGCTGGTTACAAAACATCAATTTGGAAAGAACCTTGCCCGCTTTGAAAAATCCTATGCATATAAACAACACGATCATCTAATTTGTGAGGATTGCGAACATGTGCTGGAATTCTGCGATCCCAGAATACAGCAGATTCAAAGTATGATGGGAGATATTCTGAAGTTCAATATTACACACCACAGCCTGCATTTGTTTGGGAAGTGTAGGGAATTCGCGGAAAAAGGCACCTGCAAGTACAGAAAAAGCTAAGCCTGTTCAAAAATCGATTCAGATCCATTTTCCGTCTTTCAATAAATTACTTTATCTTCGTCAACATGGACTTTACATACAACATAAGCAATAAGGGCACCTATGCCATCGTAGAAATGAGCGGAAACCTGATTGATAAAAATCAAGCCACCCCTCTTTTGGATGAAATACAAAACCTGATCAATGCGGGTATTACGAGTTTTGTGATCTCAATGGAGAATTTCCGTTACATGAACAGCAACGGTTTAAATGTCTTGGTAAATATCCTTACCAAGAGCCGAAAAAATGGAGGAGACACCACCATCTGTAGTGTCAGCGACAAGATCAAAGAATTACTGATCATCACAAAACTGAACACGGTATTTACTATCACGGAAGATCTTTCCACTGCGGTTCGTCAATTTCAAAATTAATAGTATCCGGCATCAATGGATCGGCTTGCATTCTGCCGGTTGATGTTTTATTCTGTCTATACCTTTGATAAAAAATCATATCCGAAGACTTTTATTTCAGAGATTTTCAAGACTCTCAAACCACTCATCCATTAAAAACATTTAGCATATCATGTCTGTTGACGTACTACTTGGCCTCCAGTGGGGTGACGAAGGGAAAGGTAAAATTGTCGATGTGCTGACGCCACAATATAAGGTTGTCGCACGATTTCAGGGCGGACCCAATGCCGGTCACACGCTCGAATTCGAAGGTATCAAACACGTTTTGCATACCATTCCATCAGGGATTTTTCGAAAAGACATCATCAACATTGTCGGGAATGGTGTGGTAATCGACCCTATTACACTTCAGAAAGAGATCAATGCATTAGTTGCCTTGAAAGTTGATGTAAATAAGCATTTGTTTATATCGCGCAAAGCTCATCTGATTATTCCAACACATCGCTTACTGGATGCGGCTTCAGAAGCCGGAAAAGGGAAAGAAAAAATCGGGTCGACATTAAGAGGAATTGGTCCGACCTATATGGATAAAACCGGTCGTAACGGATTAAGAGTTGGTGATATTGAAGCGAAAGATTTTAATAATCGTTATGCACAGCTCCGGGACAAGCATCTTGAACTGTTGAGGCAAATGAATTATAAGCATAACGCGGAAGCGGATGAAGCTGCTTTCTTCGAGTCCATTGAAGCGATGCGCAAGTTAAATTTTGTTGACAGTGAACATTTGCTCAACAAACAAATCAAAGAGAAGAAAAAAATACTTGCAGAGGGTGCGCAAGGTTCCTT
>CAYHFJ010000227.1:0-5332 GCA_964355885.1 uncultured Flavobacteriales bacterium | reverse complement strand
TGGCAAATCGCCAAATAAAATGTGGCGCCTCAAAGCTGAAGGCTCCATAGTGGAATACAATGTCTTTTTCGTACAATGGATCGGTTACCCGGATCGCGGCATGACCAAAATAAGAGTATATCTCGTCACCCGGTGCACAGATCAGCAGGCTTATCCTGGAGGAGGGAGACAAAGGCTGCGACAAGCCATGCAATGACAGAGCAATAAATGTCAGTATGAAAAGTAATATTTTACGCATCCTTCAAATTGCGGGATTGTTAAAAATGGAATAGCTGCTTGATAGTAGAATAAATGATAAAACTTAACGCCAGTATGCCACGATCGCACCCATTATCATGAATGCTACAATGTCGAATCCTGCATGAAGAAGAAAGAGTTTAACCGGCTTATTTTCAAACAATACATCAGTCAATTTTGACATGGAGATCCAGAAAACAGCGATGCAGGCACCAATGATGGCGCCAAAAGGTGCATTTGGATTTGGACCAAGTACCATTGAGAACACAAATGAGGCTATCGCTGCTGAAAGGAACGACAACAATGTTATCACCCACATCGGTTTATTTGTTTTCAAATCTTTGTCCGTAAAACCGTTCAATTCCATCCATTGTTTGCCAAATAACAAAGGGGAATACCAGAGCATACCAAGAATCAGGTATGAGATGCCGGCCAAAAGGACGGACCATAAATTAACTTTGGCAAAAGAGGCTAACATGTCCATATTTCGAATGAATTATTATCAGATTGATTTTTGACTAAACTACAAAAAAATGTTTGAATTGTTTTCTGTGTTTAAACCCTTTAAACATGACAAACATTTTAAACCCTTCAAATATTTCAAGCATTTTAAGCCCTTCAAATATTACAAACATTTTAAACCCTTCAAACATTTCAAGCATTCAGATAGAACTCTTTGGTCAACGCCACAAACTCATCAGAATACTTGTTCCTCTCTTCAAGAATGACCAAATCCCCAACTTCGGGATAAGCTTGTGTCACTGAAAACTCAAGCATAACCCTTTTCGGTGACTTTCCCGTCTTCGGAATAACCGTGGTTTTGCGGCATAGGTACAAGCCTTCCAACCTGGCTGTTTCCCGAAAATCATCACAAGCTTCAACAGGGATGATCACCGCCAATCGGCCCGGAACATTCAGCAATTTTTTTGACCCGGTAATCAATTGCACGAACGAGAGTGCTACATCGTGACGTGCCATAGTAGAGGCACTGTTGGACGATTTCAGCGATTTCCGGAAAAAAGGAGGATTGCAAACGATAAGGTCATACCGGACAGGATGAGAATCCTGGAATTCATTGAAATCAGCAGCGTATAGTTGTATCCTCTCCGACCAGGGTGAGTTTCGGAAGTTGAGTTGAGCATCCAGACAGGAGGCTTCATCGATCTCAATAGCCGAAATATCAGCATCTGTCCTCTGAGCCAGCATCAGCGCAATCAAACCCGTACCGGTGCCCACGTCCAGGATACTATGGGCATCTGCAACATTGCACCAGGCCCCCAGCAGCACCCCATCCGTACCCACCTTTAGGGCAGATCTTTGTTGCTCGATGCGAAATTGCTTGAATTGGAACCAGGTGTTGCTCATAAGAAGTGTGGAGTACTTAGAGTTTGGAGTACTTAAAGTTTGCTGTACTTAATGATTGGAGTAATTAAAGTTTGCCGAACTTGCAGTGTGGAGTACTTAGAGTTTGGAGTACTTAGAGTTTGGAGTACTTAAAGTTGGGAGTTGAGTGAACTCTAAGTACTTTAAGTATTCTAAGTACTCTAAGTACTCTAAGTACTCTAAGTACTTCCCCCGCTAAATATGCATCCATCCCTCAACTGTATCATCCTATCCGTCATCCCGGCAAAATGATCGTCATGAGTGACAATGACGAAAGTATGGCCAAATTTTTCGCGGAGGGAGAAGAATAGCCGGTAGAGTTCTTCCTGGTTTTGAGAATCGAGATTGCCGGAAGGTTCATCAGCCAAAATCACAGAAGGATTGTTGATGAGTGCTCTGGCAATGGCCACCCTTTGCTTCTCTCCGCCCGACAATTGCGAAGGCTTATGCTGTTTCCGTGGTAGCAGATCCAGAATCTGTAACAGTTCATCTGCTCTCTTTTCGACAGCGGATTTTTTTGTCCCGGCAATAAAGCCCGGGATGCAGACATTTTCAAAGGCGGTAAATTCAGGGAGAAGGTGGTGAAACTGAAAAACGAAGCCGATCTCTTTGTTCCTAAAACGCGAGAGTTCTTTCTCGGTCAATGAGAACAGATCATTTCCTCGTATCAACACTTTTCCGGAGTCGGGTAAAAGCAGGGAACCTAATATCTGTAGCAGTGTAGTCTTTCCAGCTCCGCTTGCCCCTACCACAGAGACAATTTCGTGCTCCTCGACCTTAAGTGAAACACCCTTAAGCACCGGCAGAGTTCCGTACGATTTTGTTATTAGGCTGGCCTCAAGCATATATTAATTGATAATCAGGATACTAATTAAACATTGACACTCTCACCCTCTTCTATGTTGTAATCCAAATTTTCGGAGTACTATTTTTTCTAAAAATTTATCTTACTTTTCTCATAATCTTAATTCAGAGACTATTACCTTTGTTCTTCGTAAAGACGAAGAGGAAACGGGCACTGCTGGGGAGCAACCTGACAGCAATACTCTTTACGGATACACGGCAAAGGGGAGGCTTTCAAGTCTTCCTTTTCTTTTGCCGGCATCCTTTATAGCTAAGAAAACCCAAAAATAATTGTCTTAGCCAATGATCATTAATTTCCTATAAAAACAAACTTCTATCAGTAGACAAATTAATGCTACATTTCCCTTTTCAGTTTCTATAAGTAAAGTGCCGCATTCTCATTAAGCAGACTAATGCTGCAAGAGGGTGATAGCGGTCACTTTGAAGTATCGATTGTTTTTAAGGATTCATTTAATAACTCCAGAAACATATTCCCTTTTATTTTTAAGCACATAATACATTCTATTCAATACTTTTCTTGCAATCCTGGTTATAGCCTGGTTGGGCTCCATTCTCATCACATAAGTATGATAACTCTTCAACAGGGCTGGATCAAATCGGGCTGCCATCCAAGAACTCTCTATCAAGGCGCTTTTTAATGCGTCCTGACCTCTAAAAGTCATCTCACCATCATTTTTCTTCTCACCGGAAGAATGACGTGTGGGAACCAAACCTACGAAACCGGCAAAATGATCCGTGTTTTCAAACCGTTCTATGGTTTCTATCTCGGTCATAACAGTCATGGCAGTTATCATTCCAATACCCGGTATACTCCGTAACAGTGCCACCTCTTTTGAATATTTTTCATTTTTCGCCAATAACCGGACCTTGCGCGTTACTTCCAGAAGGTGTGCCCTATGCTGTTCTGCTTCCTGTATCAAAATTTTAAAAGCCTGTGTGCCGGAGTCATATTGTGTGACAACTGCTTCGTTGAGCCATTTCATAAAATGCCTGGACCAATGAGTGCCTGACTTCTCAAATTCCGGAGGATAAGCTATCCCATAGAAGTACAGGAAAGATTTTATCCTATGCTTATTCCTGGACAAATCCTTTACCAGTGTGGATCGCATTCGAACCAAAGATCTATCTTCCATTGTTGAAGGATCTGGTACGTATATCCCTCTTAATTCGCCACTTCTCAATGAACGTGCAAGTTTCCTGCTATCAACCGAATCATCCTTTTGCAATTGTTCCTTCTGTGTGGTTGGAACATCTGCCGGATTGACAATTATATTTTCTATTCCCATTCCTTTTAAACTATAATGAGTCTTAAAACCAGAGAAACCAGCCTCATAAACTGAATGATAAATTCCTCCCGGAAACTTTCGATCCAAATAGTTATACAGCGTCTCGGCATTAGCCGGCTGAGTAAAGGTCTTATGAGACAACGTTTCCGTTAAAATTGATACTGTCCAACTTTTTAAATGAACATCAATACCTACATAAAAATTTTGACCTTTAAAATTTAAATCCGTTCTTTGTGTTTGCATAAGTCGTTGAGTTTTATTGTTTAATTCGAAAATCAAATATAATACTCTTCTGGCTTATGCTTATTTGCCACCAACTAGATTACAAACATAGGGACTCATCTTCCCATCTTCCCATCTTCCCATCTTCCAACTCTCAACTCTCAATTCTCAATTCTCAGTTCTCAGTTCTCAACTCTCAACTCTCAACTTTTTTCCCAAAATCCGGCTTCACATTCAGGAAAAAGACCGGAATCATTCCCGGGATCATGCAAAGCATCACATAGACGAAGAAATTTTTGTACCCGATAATATCTTGTAACCAGCCCGAGAACATTCCCGGTAACATCATGCCAAGTGCCATAAAGCCTGTCGCAATGGCGAAATGAGCTGTTTTATTTTCACCTTCAGAAATATAGATCATGTAGAGCATATAGGCAGTGAAACCAAATCCGTAACTAAATTGTTCAATGGCAGCACAGAAGCTGATTACCAGATAATTGGTTGGCTGGGCATAGGCCAGGTAGACATAGGCAAGATGCGGAATGTTGATGGCCAGCACCATCCACCAAAGCCAGTATCTAAAACCTTTGCGGGAAGCTGCTAATCCACCGAGAATACCTCCGGCTGTTAATGCAAGGATTCCAAAAGTGCCATAAATAAGTCCGACATCGCCTGTAGTGAGTCCTAAACCGCCCAATTGCCTGGAGTCAAGCATAAATGGTGAAGCCATTTTTATAAGTTGAGCTTCACCCAAACGGTAAAACATCAAAAAGGATAGGATTACCCATATTTCTTTCCGTTTAAAGAACGACGCAAAAGTTTTGAAAAATGCCCCAAAGATGCTCTCCTCCGGTTTAACAACTCTTCGGTCAGAAGGAGGGAAAGGCAATATAAAGCGGTGATAAAAGGAGAAGATAATAAATAGGATAGCCAGAATTATAAAGGTTATACTCCATGCCAGATGGATATTTCCGGAGATGCCTTTAAATCGCGCATCCGTTGCGGTAGTAAGTTTTGGATCTGCCTGAAACAAAAGGTAAGCAGATTGCTCCCAGTTTTCAAGATTAAAGGCCAACCGTTCTCCTTCCAAAAGTTTGAGGCTATTGTCGCCATCTTTTTGTTTAAAGTTGAGGATCATCTCCTTCCCTGCTTCTGGTTTGACGCTTAGTTTGATGGCCACCACAGAACAGTTTCCCGTAAGTAGCTCACCGGAATATAGCTCTTCTGATTTTTGAAAATGCTTTTGCAGAAAACCTTTCAATGGAGAAGAGATGTAGTCGGACCACCAGGATGTTTCTGTAGTTTTTCCGGAGGCTGCCGATTGACGGTTATTGCCAACA
>CAYHFJ010000226.1:0-5358 GCA_964355885.1 uncultured Flavobacteriales bacterium | reverse complement strand
AACTGGTTTAATAACAATTCTACAGATGTCTGGAGACATTTGAGGATGTTGAATTTCCTGGATTTATTTCTTAAATATTTCCCTGCTTCAAAATGGTTGACTGTTGGTGATGGCAGGTTTGGTACTTCTGCAATTTATATCAATCAGCGTGGTGGAAAAGCTCTTCCAACTGATATTGATGTCTCTTTGCTAAAAGTTGCAAAAGAAAATCAAATGATTGATGAGTATACTTATGCCAATGCAGAATCCTTACCATTTGAGGATCTTTCATTTGATTTTTCATTTTGTAAAGCGGCATATCATCATTTCCCACGAGCCTATATTTCAATTTATGAAATGCTGAAGGTTTCAAAGGAAGCAGTCATACTTGTAGAGCCGTGTGACTTCCTACCCTCACCTATCCCAAGGAGATTACTTCAGCTTCTAAAAAATAACTTCAAAAAAATACTTGGCATATCCATTCCCCACCCTGATACAGGGAATTATGAGCCAATTGGAAACTATGTTTTTACTGTTTCTCCAAGAGAAATTCAAAAAATTGCCTTAGGTCTGCATTATAAATTTGTAGCTTATAAAAAATTTCATGATGTATACATTGAAGGAGTGGAATATGAAAACTTAAATGGTCCTGCTCCCTTATTTAAAAAAATAAAGCGATCATTATTTTTACAAAAATTACTCAGGTTTTCAGGTTTGTCAGGCTATAACCAAATCATTTCCATTATATTTAAGACAATCCCTCCAGATACCTTACTTAAAGAATTAAAAAAATCAGGATTTACAGTCGTTCGGTTACCAGAAAATCCTTACAAGAAAGATTATGCTAAATAAACTGAGAAGATACAGATGGATAATCCTTGGCAGGTGGAAAATTAAAAAACAGATCCGGGCAGCCGCCTTCAGGGATAAAATGAAAATTATCATAGGAAGCGGTGGAACAGACTATAGCGGATGGATTGCAACGGATCTTCCTCACTTTGATATTTTAAAAAAATCACATTGGGAATATTTTTTTAAAAATTATAAAATCGACAATCTTCTTGCGGAGCATGTCTTGGAACACCTTACTGAAGATCAGGTAAGCATGGTCATTTCAAATGCACGCAACTATTTAAAAAATAATGGAAGATTCAGAATTGCTGTACCTGACGGTTTTCATCCAAATCCGACATATATTGATTATGTAAGTCCAATGGGTAAAATCGGGGCCGATCATGGACATCAATTTTTATGGAATTATCAATTGCTTTCAGCTTGCGCAATTCGTGCTGGTTTCACGATAGAATTACTTGAATATTATACCAAAGATAAGGTTTTTCATATTTCTCCTTATTCTTTTGATAACGGCTTTATTGGAAGAAGCAAAAAGAATAATTATATTAATGATCATGTGACAGAATATACTTCATTAATTGCTGATTTAGTTGTTAATAATGGTTAACTCATTCTCAAACATTTTTTCCTCAACAAAATAGTTACAATGATAATTATTTCTTCCAAACCCGGACAACTCGGTAATATGCTTTTTCTATTCTCTGCGTTCATCTCAAATGCTATGCAAAATAAGTATAAAGTATTAAATCCGGCATTTGAAGAGTACGCTAAATATTTTCCAAACACATCAAAGGATTTTTTCTGCCGCTATCCACCCCAAAAAACGTGGTTTACTTCAAAATGGATGAGATCTATTTTTTATACATTCACTTTCTACCTTGCACGACTAGTTGATAAAGTTCCAATTAAAATACCTTTTATTGATACCATTCATCTTGACTGGGAACAATCTTTAAATCTAAACTCTGATACTTTTGTACAGAAAGCAAATAAATCAATTATTTTTGTCCAAGGGTGGCAGTTTCGGGATGAAGTAAATTTGAAAAAATATGCAGAAGAAATAAAATTATTTTTTGTTCCTAAAGAGCAACATCTGAAAAATGCAGAAACTGTAATCAAGGATGCAAGAGAAAAAGGAGATCTGGTGATAGGCATACACATTAGGCGGGGTGATTATAAAACATTTGAAGGTGGGAAATATTTTTATTCACTGGCAGAATACAAAATCGTAATGCAAAAAACTATTGCTCTGTTTCAAAATAAAAATATTGTTTTCCTAATTTGCTCCAATGAAAAGCTGGATTCTTCTGACTTTAATGGTTTCAATTATTCATTTGGCACAAAAAATGAAATAGAAGATTTGTATTCCTTTGCCCTGTGTGATTATTTAATCGGCCCACCCAGCACTTATACGATGTGGGCATCTTTTTATAGTCAGATACCCTTCTATATGATAAAAAATATAGATACTATTTTTCATCTTAGTGATTTTGATATTAAAACATGAGTAAAATAATTCCTTTTCTCACTTCAAACAAGGACTTCATGTATGTGTTATACCACTTATGGAAGTGTTATAATTCTACTATCCCCTTGAACAATTTGACTAAACATTGCTTTTCATGAAAATCACACCCGTCGCATTATTTGCATACAATCGACCAGTTCACTTATCCAAAACGCTGAATCATCTGAGACTGAATGAAGGAGCCACAGAGACCATTTTGTATATATTTTCGGAAGGCCCAAAACCAGGAGCAAGCGATTCAGAAGTACAAAAGATAAAGGAAGTGCGCAAAATCATCCACGCAGTTCAAGGATTCAAAGAGGTAATCGTTTCCGAAGCTTCAACAAACAAAGGCTGTGCAAATTCAATAGTAGAAGGGGTTTCGAAGGTTTTGGAAAAACATGAACGCGTCATTGTTTTAGAGGATGACATTTTGACACATCCTCTGTTTCTCTCGTTTTGTAATGCCGGACTTGAACTCTATAAGGACGAAGAAACAATAAAACAAATTGGTGGATTTATGTTTCCGTCTAAATCACCTCTTCCAATCGTGTTAATTTCAAACATTAATTTCGTCTGGGGTTGGGCAACGTGGAAAAGAGCCTGGGTCGAAATGGACATGAATGCAGAGAGACTGCTTCAAGAAATTAAAGAAAAGAAACTGGAAGATGCTTTTAACTTACAAGGTAGATACCACTTTCTCTCTATTCTTGAACAACAAATACAAGGGAAGATTGACGCTTGGGATATATGTTGGTATGCCAGTGTGTTTTTACGCAACGGGAAAACCATACTTCCAGGAAATTCACTCACTCAAAATATTGGGATGGATGGTTCCGGAACTCATTTTACATCCATAGTGAAAAATCCTGTGACTTCTTTTCGTGTCAAAGCTGATATACTCAAGTATTTTCCAACTAATCTCACTGCAGATGAATGTGTTCAGAATAATATTTATGATGCTATTCGTGACTGGAATCGGGTGTCCATGAAAAGTAAAGTGCGATCTAAATTAATTATAATTGCTAAAAGAATTAGTCTAATCTTTGAGCAAAAAAAGGCTTAATCCTGTAAATTTTGACCACTGAGACAATGAACTGGGAGGAAACAATTATTCACTTAAGAGATAAACCGGAGTATGCTGAAATTCTCTTTCTATCTTATTTAAATGATACCCCGTTTGAAAATGTTCAGCGTTTTCGTAACTCAGACGAATTTAAATTTACACTTGATATCATTCGCAATCAATTTCCTGAAACAAAGAAAATTCTAGAGATTGGAAGTGGTACAGGAATGGCTGCAGCATCGCTGGCTCTTTCAGGGTATGCGGTAACAGCAACGGACCCGGATCCGAGTGACATTGTTGGTTGTGGAGCAATTAATAAGTTACAAGAACATTTTCATTTATCTGATTTTTTAATTGTACAGACTTCGGGAGAAAAATTACCCTTCGAAACGGAAGTTTTTGATCTGGTTTATGTGCGTCAAGCCATGCATCATGCTCTTGATCTTAAAAAATTAATGGCCGAAGCCGGACGGGTTTTGAAACAACATGGAGGATTTATAGGTGCCCGGGAACACATCATATTTAACAAGAAAGATAAAAGCACATTCCTTGAAACTCACCCACTCCAGAAATGGTACGGTGGGGAGAATGCCTATCTTGAAGAAGAATACGTAAAAGCTATAAATTGTGCTGGAATGCGCCTTGATACAATATACAAACACTTCGACTCAGTCATTAACTTCTCCCCCATGACTGAAAATGAAGTGAATAAGCTGCGATCTGATTTTAAAACGAGGTTAAATGCAAGATGTTTGGAAAAATTTGGAGTGGCAGGACGCTTAAAATTTGTTCAATATTGTTACAGAAAAATTAATGAATTCAGGTTTGGGAGTGCAATGGATGAACGCCGGATTCCCGGAAGAATGTATAGTTTTGTTGCACACAAATCATAGAGAAATTATACCTTACATACCCTACAATTTCATTAGATTCGGAATATTATGTCCTTGATACTTATTACCGGTGGAGCTGGTTTCATTGGTTGCCATCTTACAAAGTTGTTTCTCGACAAGGGTCATAGGGTTGCAGTTGTAGATAATTTATCTTTTGGAAAGAGGGAAAATCTACCAGAAGAACATCCTCAATTGAGTATTCATAAATTGAATATTCTCGACAGAAGTTCATTGGAATTCCTCTTCCATGAGCTGAAACCCGTGACTGTATATCATCTTGCAGCAATACATCATATTCCAACCTGCGAACTTGATCCGGGGATGGCACTTCAATCAAATGTAGAAGGCACTGCACAAATACTTGAAGTTTCCAGATTGAACAATGTACAAAAGGTTATTTTTGCTTCTTCCGGAGCTGTGTATGACATTGTTGATGAGGCCTTGTCTGAAGACACTTCTCCTGTTGTACCACATGATATTTACAGTATTTCAAAATTCTGTGGAGAAAATCTAGTGCGATTATATTCTAACCGAAAGCACTTCCAGGCTGTTTCCTGTCGTATATTTAACGCTGTCGGTTCAGGAGAAACCAATGCACACCTTGTTCCGGAAATCCTTCAACAAATCAAAGCCGGAAACAGGAAAATACTGCTTGGCAATCTAAAAACTTACAGGGGTTATATTCATGTCAGGGATATTGCTGAGGCACTTTATCGGATAGGAAATATAACGTCTGCTATAAATTATCAAGTATTAAATATTGGAAGTGAAACCGAACATTCTGCCACCGAAATAGTTGAAACCATATCAGAGATTGCTGGAAAAACATTTCAGATCACCCAAAGCAAAGACAAGATACGTTCGAATGACAGACTTCACCAAAGAGCAAGTTTAGACAAACTTAAAAGTGTGTTGAACTGGACCCCCACAAGAACTCTACAGGAAGCTCTCCGGGAAGCCTATAACGAAGTGTTCAATTATGAATAAAATAAGTGTCATCATACCTGCATTAGGTGGTAAGGGCTGGACGGGAGGACAGACTTATCAGGAAAATCTGA
>CAYHFJ010000225.1:0-5593 GCA_964355885.1 uncultured Flavobacteriales bacterium | reverse complement strand
GAACGGAACGAAAAACTGGATAACGAATGGGTCAACAGCTTCCGTCTATTTAGTGATTGCACAGACCGATATCACAAAAGGACATAAAGGAATCAATGCATTGATCGTAGAAAAAGGTGCTGTGGGATTTACTGTTGGGCCCAAAGAAAATAAATTAGGTATCCGGGGTAGTGATACCCATTCACTCATGTTCACTGATGTAAAGGTTCCTAAAGCCAATCGTATCGGAGAAGAAGGATTTGGTTTTAAGTTTGCCATGAGGACACTCACAGGCGGACGAATTGGAATTGCTTCACAGGCATTGGGTATTGCCTCCGGTGCTTATGAGTTAGCCCTACAATATTCAAAAGAAAGAAAAGCATTTGGAGTGCCTATCAGCCAACATCAAGCCATTCAATTTAAACTTGCAGACATGGCTACTGAAATTGATGCGGCACGTCTGCTCTGTCTAAAATCAGCATGGCACAAAGACAATAATTTGGATTACAATCTATCCTCATCGATGGCCAAACTCTTCGCTTCCCGTGTCGCGATGGAAACAACTGTGGAAGCTGTACAGATACATGGAGGGTATGGTTTTGTAAAAGAATTCCATGTGGAACGTCTGATGCGTGACGCGAAAATTACACAAATCTATGAAGGCACTTCAGAGGTTCAGAAAATTGTCATATCACGTTCAATTCTTTCCTGACTCATAATCAACATTATTTTTTCAGATCCTTGAAATGATTAAAGACCCCGTAGTATTTTTATTTTTATGCTTGTCACTTTTTTTAAGTGCATGTTCTTCACAAAAAAAAGTAATTTATTTTCAGGGAGAGATTCCGGTGATTAATGCCGCGGACAAATACAAGGTTAAAATTTATCCCGGTGATATCCTGTCTGTAAATATTTTTACAATCAATGCGGAAGCGTATCCATATTTCTCTGTATCAATGGACAGGCCTATGAGCGACACACGGTCTGCCTATGAGAAAGGGCTTATTGTAAACGATTCAGGGCAAATCAAACTACCGCTGGTGGGAGCCATACAACTCAGTGGACTTACACTTTCGGAAGCGACACGGTTGGTGGAATTAAAACTGAAATCATTTATTAATGAGCCAATAGTAACTTTAAAAAAACTTAATTTTAAAATAACAGTCTTAGGTGAAGTTAACAAGCCCGGAACGTATCCAATACAAAACGAACGTGTCACACTTCCCGAAGCTTTAGGTATGGCCGGAGATATTTCTCAATTCGGTGACAGGCAAAAGTTGCGGATTATCAGGGAAGAAAACAATGAGACGAAGGACTTCTTCGTTGACCTCACCACTGCAAATTCGATCCGACCTGAAATATACTACCTTCATCCTGATGATATAATATATGTACAACCAATTAAACGCAGAGCATTTCTTAATATCACCCCTGCAGTAACAATCTTTACTTCCCTTATTACTACGGCAGTAATAGCATTGACATTTATAATTACGCAAGCGAAGTAGGTATGCGAAACACAGACGGGATACAACGCCGCAATGACGATGAAATCGACCTGAGAGTTTTGTTTCAGGAGATTCGCAGGAATTGGCATTACTTTCTTTTTTCAATTATCCTTTTTTCAATTGGCGCCCTGCTTTACATACGATTTACGCTGCCTGTCTATGAAGCCCGATCAAGCGTGCTGGTTAAAGACACAAAGAATACATCTAAAAATATCGAGGACATCTTCACCGGAGATCTTTTTGGGAACACAAAGAACATTGCAACAGAAATCGGAATATTAAAATCCCGGTCCATCCTGGATGAAACAATTCGTGAGCTGAACCTGGGAGTGAGTTATTTCAGCAATTCTCCATTGTTTAAACTACCCCTTTATAAAAATCATCCTTTTTCTGTGGAGGCTCTCCGGGTAACCGATGGTGTTTATGATGAGAAATTCGAATTGACCATAATTGACTCTAATAGATTCAAACTTGAAACAAGTATCAGCAATTCCTATCTCAATAATTTTTCTTACTCCGCTACTCATCGTTTTGGCGAAGATATCCGGAATGCGCACTTTACATTCCGCATAGACAAGCAAGACGTCCCTCCCGGTGTAAAGCTGGATGATGGATATGTATTTATCATCAACTCGATGAACAAGATGATCACAATGTATCAGGAGTCGATGAAAGCTGAACCACTCAATAAAGATGCAACCATTGTTGAGATCACAGTTCAGGATCATATCAGGGAACGTGCTGAAGATTTTTTAAATACGCTGGGGAAAGTGTATATTAACCGGGATGTGAAAGACAAATCCTCTGTGGCCGCACTTACTTTGAAATTTGTTGATGAACAATTGGCAGATATAAGTACTACTCTTCATTCGACGGAACAGGAGCTTCAGAAGTTCAAGGAGGAGAAAGGCACCGTCAATCTAAGTGAAGAATCAAAAGCCTATCTGGAACGCGTCACAATGATTGATGCTGACCGGGTAAAGGCAGAAATCGAACTGGAGTCGCTGGATTATTTATATGATTATGTAAGTGGCAATAAATCCCTGAGCCAGCTTGCTCCGGCTTCACTCGGAACACCGGATCCACTTTTAATTGAACTGATTACTCAGCTAAAGCAGCTTCAGAATAAAAAACAGAGTCTCCAGTATGGAAGCAGTGCTCAGTCACCTGCCATACTGGTAATTGAAGAACAGATTTCTGAAACAAAAAAAGCACTCGTTGAAAATATAAATAATATCAGAAATCGTACACGGGTAACTTTGCAAGGCATCAACGGACAATTACTTCAATACGAGAACAACATCCGTAAGATACCGAACATCGAAAGAGAATTACTTGGAATACAGCGGAACTTCAATGTGAATGAAAATATTTACCTCTACCTCCTTCAAAAAAAGGCAGAGACAGGAATCGCAAAAGCTACCGCTGTATCAGACAATAAAGTTCTGGATGAAGCCAGTGTCAATGACAGGCCGGTTATTCCAAGCACGAAAGCGGTATTGATTATCACCAGTATGCTGGCCTTTTTTATGCCACTCGTGATTCTCCTGTTAAAAGGTTATCTGAAAAACACCGTCAGTAATCGGGAAGATGTGGAAAAACTCACCAAAATACCAATCATCGGTGTTGTTGGTCACCTTACTGATGGTGAAAGACTCATTGTCGCCCGTAAACCAAAATCGGCTATTGCAGAAGCTTTCCGATCGATAAGGGCGAACCTGATGTTTTTCGGACTCGCGGATCAACATAAAATTGTAATGATCACCAGTTCAGTCGGAGGAGAAGGTAAATCCTTCTCAACACTTAATCTCGCGACGGTACTTTCTTTACAAAATCACAAAGTAATTATCGTCGGAATGGATTTGCGAAAACCACAACTTGTACAAGATCTGGGAATCTCAAATGATAAAGGTGTAAGCACATACCTGATAGGAAAAATTTCAATGGATGAAGTAATATGCAAAACAAATATTGAAAACCTCGATATCATTCCATCCGGCCCCGTACCGCCTAATCCGGCAGAATTATTAGCGAAGAAAGAGACTAAAGAATTACTTGAAAAATTAAAGGATCGGTATGACTATATCATCATTGACACTCCTCCTGTAGGAATAGTAAGTGATGCCATGATGTTAATGAGCCATGCTGATATCAATGTATTTATTCTTCGGGAAAATTATTCCAAGAAACAGTACATTAAAACAATCAATGAATATTATACACAGGGAAAAGTAAAAAACCTGTGTATTTTACTGAATGATGCAGGCCTGAATCAACACTACGGTTATGGCTATGGTTATAGTTATGGCTACCATGGTTATGGTTACTATGATGAGGACAAGCGTAAACCGGGACTCTTCAAGCGTCTTTTTGGAAAAGCCTGACTCATCGTAGTTATTATACAAAACAGACTTCAAGGAATCGAATACCATTAAAAGGTCAGATCAGGATTCACCGAGTATAATCTTTGTACCATGTCTCAGATCCCGCTTATTCAGGTTCCGTTAGAGCCTGACAAGAAATTTTCTCCACTTCAGATTCTGCAATTTATTGTACTTCTCTCTTTGATACTTTATTTTGGAAGAAGCCTATGGATCCCCTTGAGTTTTTCATTCCTGATCAGTTTCATTCTTTATCCTGTTTGCGTATGGCTGGAAAAAAAAGGAGTCAACAAAAGTGTAGCAATAGGAATTTCCCTTACAGGACTCATCATTTTATTCAGTGCTATAATTTTCTTGTTGTTGATACAGATGAGTAATTTCATGGGAGAATGGCCTATTATAAAGAGTAGGGCTGCGGAATCAATAGCTCAAATAAGCAATTATCTGGCAGTAAATTTTAATATTTCAATTGATCAACAAAATGCCTGGATTGAAAGCATTACGAATGATTCAGGGAAAAATTTTATAGCCTTCCTGAAAGAAACAATTTACTCGCTGACACTTTCTCTTGTTCTGTTATTACTCATTCCGATATTCTCCGCCCTGCTTCTATATCATAGAAAGTTATTAGTAGGAGTCCTTTATGACCTGTTCAATGAGTCGAAGAAAAAAATAATTCATGAAATTCTTCATGAAACAGTACACTCTTTTTACAGCTTTATCAAAGGAATGCTTCTGGTTTATCTGATAGTTGGAATACTAAACAGCATAGGATTGGCAATTGTTGGTATACCGCATCCCGTACTTTTTGGCTTCATCGCCTCCATCCTGACATTTATTCCGTACGTCGGTATTCTCGTCGCTTCTTCGCTTCCCATTGCGGTATCCTGGATCACCTATAATTCAATATGGTATCCGCTTGGAGTTATTCTTGTTTTTACAATTGTGCAATACCTTGAAGCGAATGTAATTTTTCCATTCACAGTCAGTAGTCGCTTAAAGATAAATACGTTGGTGACCATTATCGCTATAATGGCAGGAGGAATTCTTTGGGGTGCAGCCGGAATGATACTATTTATCCCATTTCTTGGAATCCTGAAATTGATCGCTGACAAAACGGAAAGCATGAAAATAATTTCAGATTTTTTGAGTACCGGAAAACATAAATAGTTAAAGACTCTTTTAAATTTATTCTGAACTTAGAGTGCTTCCAGAATAGCCTCCATTTTTGTGCTTCTCGACCCTTTTATTAAAATTGTCTTGGAGTTTATCGGGTGCTCCTTAATCCATGAAGCGGCAATCTGAGAAGTACCGAACGCGACACAATCAATTTCCGAAGCAAACTTTCCGAAATTCTTACCGACTAAAATCAACTGCCTGTGTGGGATTTCTTTTACCAGCGTCAGGATTCGTCTGTGTTCTCTATCTGTATCGTCACCTAACTCAGACATATCTCCGATACAAATTACTTTTTCCGTATCAGGTAACAATGAAAAATTTCTTAATGCAGCTTCCATGCTGCTCGGGTTTGCATTATATGCATCCAGAATAATACTGTTGGTGCCCTTTAATAACTTTTGAGAACGACTATTATCCGAAACATAAGCCGTAATAGCCGCATCAATTTGATGTGCTTCAACACCGAAATAGATTCCTACAGTGATTGCGGCAAGCATATTTTCAAAGTTGTAGTCTACTATCAATTCAGAGGTCTGATGACCTTGT
>CAYHFJ010000224.1:0-5610 GCA_964355885.1 uncultured Flavobacteriales bacterium | reverse complement strand
TTCTGATTTCTTTCCTTTTCCAATGATATTATTGGTTTTGAAAAGAGAATCAGGAAATATTAATAATAATATGAAGAACGTACTTGGAAAAACTGGCAATTATGTGACGCGGTGAGGGTGGGATTCGAACCCACGGTACGATTGCTCGTACGACAGTTTAGCAAACTGTTCCTTTCGGCCTCTCAGGCACCTCACCATTTGGCAGGGCGGCAAAGATAGAAATCGGATTAGACCGGACAAAACTTTTCCTACCCTCAGGCATTGTTCTTTAGCTTCATATTCAAGGTTCTGAACATTTATAGGGTCTAATACCAGAATTTACTCGTGTACTTAGTCGTATTTCCTCTCTGATCAGTAACAGTTACTTCCATACTGTGTTCGTGATTCATGGGAAGAAAGGAAAGATCGGCGGTGAGTATGGTGCTCTTTGGGTCATACTCAAACAAATGCCACTTACCATCCAGCATACCGGAATATGACTTTATCCCGGAAAGCTCATCACTTATTCGAACCTGAGCGATTCCTCCTCGGTAAGAATTCATGTCGGCAGGAACATACTCTTTTTCAATTTTTGGAGGAATTGTATCAAGTAAAATGGCAAATGATCCGAAATGTTTTGGCTTCGCGGTTAAGAACCCAGCTTTCCATTCTCCGCCTTCGGGAATTATTTTCCCATACTCTGCTATAGAAACTACCAGGGCTTTATTCATTAAAGAATCAGAAATTTTTTCAGCTGGTTTAATTCCTACCGTGATTGGAAGCTGCAGCGCATCATACGGATTGCCAATGTTAAATACGGAAGATAAAAACGATTTATTTCTGCTCTCTGTATCATTGTAATAGATGTCTTCATAGACGGCTCCTGCAGGAATCACCAGTTCTAACTCGGCTTTATGTATAGCTATACCTTTGTGGTTGCTTACCAGAACACTTCCTTCAGGAATTTTCTGGTAAGGCTCGGCACTCAGAGTAGAATAAGAAAGAATTAGAAAGTTAAAGACTGTCTGGTTACCATTGAAATCTTTTGCGATTAATTTTATATCGTGTGAGTCATCATCAATAAAATTAAGATAACCGCTTAGACTGGTATCTGCATATAGCTTAAGGAAATTGCCAGGCAGGCGGAAACAACGCTCGATGTTGATATTGTCCCGACGCTTGCTCAGGTAGTCTGTATGTGCATTTACCATTCGGGTATCGTTGAAGTTGAAGCGGTCATGCTTCCAGCTGTACATCAATGTGCCATCAACATAGAACTCGGCGGAATAGATGCCAAGCGTTGCTGTTGAAAGATCTTGCTGATCAGTAGCCTCAAAACCGACGCCGATATAACCATGTGCCTGTATGTAATCAGGGGTATTCAGTGAAAAATATCCATTCATCTCCTGCATCTCATAGGTAATAGCTGAGTCGGTTCTTCCTAATATTCCGGCTTCCCGGATTGGGAATACACGAACATTTTTAATCTGCGGAGGGATATTATCCTGTACTTTAATTCCAAAAAGCATCGGATTGATGGGTTCTTCGGTCAGTTCGTCCCTGATTTCAAAATGAAGGTGCGGACCGGTAGTGCCACCGGTGTTGCCGGAATAAGCGATTATCTCACCACCTTTAACTTTGAAATCTTTCGATTTAGGGAACAATTCAATTTCAAATTTTTGTTGGGAATACTGTGTATTTCGTACCAGTTCATTAACAGGAGCAGTAAATTTCTGCAGGTGACCATAAACTGTCACATAGCCATTCGGATGAGTGATATACAATGTTTTCCCAAAACCATCAGCGGAAATTTTTATTCGTGAAATGTATCCATCAGCAGCAGCCATGACAGGAACCCCTTCCTGTTCTCCGGTGCCAAGATCCAGTCCCGAATGAAAATGATCCTGTCTGATTTCACCAAAGCTACCTACCAGTACAAGTGGAGTATCTAAAGGTGCTGAAAAATATCCAATTGGGTAGTTTTGCGCAGGTGCGACTTCAGCTAAAAGCGCAATAAAAATGAGCAGGATGGCGGTGTTGCGATTCATTCTGCAAAGAAAGGCTTTTTAAGCGAAAAATAATTATCCAAAACCTGAAATATAAAGATCGTTTCTAATTTGCCGCATCTAGGTCAATTAAAGCAAGTGTCTGATTTTGTGAACTCTGCCTGTTTATAACTTATGTGATTATTCAGATATTTTTATAATCTTTGTGCGATACCTTAGATTGAATTTAAAAGAGTTAGATATGCAGGACTCTAAAGCACAATTAACAAATTTCTCGGAGCTCGAGAAACGCATTCAAAAATTGATATCTTTGCATGAGCAGCTCAAAGAATCTAATCAGAGTCATGTATCAGATATAAGACGTCTTCGTATTGAACTTGAAGAAGAACGCACGAAGACAAGCAGAATGGAAGAAGGCTACCGGAATTTGAAGGAAATGGAAAAAACCGGAAACAGACAAAGTATTGCACAAATAAAAAAGCGAATTAACGATATCATCGGAGAAATAGATAAAAATATTACTCTTTTGAACGGTCAAAATAAGTGAATCAATCCTTTATGGGAGATTACCTGTCAATAAAGGTTTCTATTGCAAATCGCAATTATCCGCTCCGCATCACGAACGAGGAAAACGAACGTGTCATGCAGGCGGCTGAAAATATCAATAAGCGCATCAAGGAGTTTGAAGACAATTATGCAGTAAAGGATAAGCAGGATCTTCTTGCCATGTGTGCGCTGCAGTTTGCGAGTGAAGCATTAGGTCAGCCAAAAAAAGATGCCGGAAAAACTTCCGGTGTTACGGAAGATGAAATCCAACATCTGACTTTGCTGATCGATGAATACCTTGAACAAGAGACAAATTCTCGATAAAGGCATCGTTCTTTGAAACTTATAATAGTTCAAAGTTTCAGGTTTTAAGTTGTTAAAGGGAAAACACAAATTTCCCTGCATCTTCTTTTAACTACTTTGGATTATTTGGGATATACCCGCATTAGTTCCGATTCACTTATTAAACTCAACACTTCGATACCATTGGAGTATCAGCTCAAGGCATCTATGGCAGGCTTCATCTCCGCTCCGCGGAGTCCCTTTTGGGACAGAAGAAACCAGAAATTGTCAGGCAACTCCACCCTTGAAACCCGGGGTTTATGGTAGTCAACGGAATTATTGCGGGTTTTTTATTGCCCTGACCGAGCCTTTTCCTGGGCAGGCAGGGATCAACACTCATAATTACTATTTCATTTTAAAAAATTTATGGTCAACGATAATCAACTCTTACCAATACTTGTTGGAATTGCCGGACTTGCCCTTGGGATACTTATATCTTATTTTCTCCTGAAAAAGGCGATGAAATCGAAAGTGGAGAATTCAGAAATGAAAGCACGTTCGATTCTTAAGGATGCCGAAGCAGATGCCGAGGTGATGAAGAAGAATAAAATCCTTGAAGCAAAGGAAAAATTTCTCCAACTAAAATCTGATCACGAAAAGGCAATTGTAGAAAAGGATAAGGTGATTAATGCCGCTGAAAATCGGGTGAAACAGAAAGAAACGACCCTGGCTCAGAAATTAGAACAGACTCAGCGTAAGCAGCAGGAATACGATCAGCAACAAGCTACACTGAAGAATCAACTGGAGATACTTGAAGCAAAGAAGGAGGAAGTCGGTAAGTTGCACCAGCGCCAGGTTGAACAGCTTGAAAAAATAAGCGGATTAAGTGTTGACCAGGCCAAATCACAACTGGTGGAAGCCTTGAAAGCTGAGGCGAAAACTGAAGCGATGTCTTACATCAAAGATATCATGGAGGAAGCCAAGCTTACAGCCAGTAAGGAGAGTAAAAAAATTGTCATACAAACTATACAACGTGTAGCGACTGAACACGCTGTTGAAAATGCCGTCACTGTTTTCAATATTGAAAATGATGAAGTGAAAGGTCGGATTATCGGACGGGAAGGCAGAAACATTCGTGCACTGGAAGCCGCAACCGGTGTTGAAATTATTGTTGACGATACACCGGAAACTATTATTCTGTCAGGCTTCGATCCTGTCAGGCGGGAAATGGCCCGGCTTGCTTTGCATCAACTTGTCAGCGATGGCCGTATTCACCCGGCACGTATCGAAGAGGTCGTTGCCAAAGTGAAACGCCAGCTGGATGACGAGATCGTTGAAATTGGTAAGCGTACTACCATTGACTTAGGTATTCATGGACTTGCTCCTGAGCTTATTCGCATGGTTGGTCGTATGAAGTATCGTTCTTCTTACGGACAAAATCTGTTGCAACACTCCCGTGAGGTTGCAAATCTTTGTGCTATCATGGCGGCAGAGTTGGGGCTGAATGTAAAATTGGCAAAACGCGCGGGTCTCTTACACGACATAGGAAAAGTTCCTGACGATGAACCTGAATTGCCTCATGCAATTCTCGGAATGAAACTCGCTGAAAAGTTTAAGGAGAATCCTGAAGTATGCAATGCCATCGGTGCTCACCACGATGAGATCGAAATGAATAGTATGATCTCTCCAATCGTACAGGTGTGTGACGCGATTTCCGGAGCTCGTCCGGGTGCCAGAAGAGAAGTCGTGGCCTCTTATATCAAACGTCTCAAGGATATGGAAGCATTAGCACTGTCTTATCCTGGAGTTGAAAAAACTTTTGCAATACAGGCAGGTCGCGAATTGCGTGTGATCGTGCAAAGTGAAAAGATAACAGACAAGCAAGCGGAGGTTCTGTCATTCGACATTGCAAATAAAATACAGACGGAGATGACCTATCCCGGCCAGGTAAAGGTGACAGTTATCAGGGAGACCAGGTCGGTGAATTACGCTAAGTAACCATCCAATCCAAAAAACAATCAATGCTGGTGTCTGTAATGAAGGCACCGGCATTTTTAATTCTCATTCGACTACCGGAAACTTCAATTGGTATACTAAAACGCTGATTAATTTATACATTCACAGAGCCATTGTAATGCCTGAACAGGAATTTGATATCATACTTGAACCTCAACGCAGTGCGTCAAATTATTGGAAAGACCTCTGGACGTATAGAGGTTTGTTTTTTTTTCTCACCTGGAGGGATATATTAGTCCGTTATAAGCAAACGGTTATCGGCGTTTCCTGGAGTGTCATCAGACCTTTACTTACGCTTGTTGTATTCACTATTGTTTTCGGTAAACTTGCCGGTTTACCCGATAACGGCGTACCTTATGCTTTGTTAGTTACTGCAGGTTTGATTCCATGGCAGTTTTTCGCTAATGCGTTTACGGATTCAAGTAATTCACTTATTGCTAATTCAGGAATGTTGACGAAAGTCTATTTTCCCCGACTGATCATTCCTGCAAGCGCGGTGCTTGTCGCCCTTGTTGACTTTTTAATTTCTCTTCTAATACTTGCCGGCTTAATGATCTGGTACAAATATGTTCCGGAATGGCAGTTAATTTTACTTCCTGTTTTTTTACTTCCGGCATTATTACTAAGTCTGGGTGCCGGTTTTTTTGTAGCAGCATTAAATGTACGGTTCAGGGATTTTCGTTATGTGGTACCATTCGTAGTACAATTTGGACTGTATGTTTCACCTGTTGGATTTAGCAGCAGTGTTGTTCCGGAGAAGTTCAGATTGCTTTATTATCTG
>CAYHFJ010000223.1:0-5671 GCA_964355885.1 uncultured Flavobacteriales bacterium | reverse complement strand
AGCCATTATTTCAGTTAAAGTTGCCGAACCACAATTTGAAGGACAGACCAAAACCAAACTGGGAAACAGTGAAGTGATGGGTGCGGTTGATCAGGCAGTGAGTGAAATGCTCAGCAATTACCTTGAAGAACATCCGCGAGAAGCAAGGCAAATAGTGGACAAGGTTATTCTTGCCGCTACAGCAAGACACGCTGCCCGTAAGGCGCGTGAAATGGTCCAGCGGAAAAATGTTCTAAGTGGCAGTGGTCTACCGGGTAAGTTATCCGATTGTTCGGACAACTCTCCTGAGGCATGTGAATTGTTTCTGGTTGAGGGAGATTCAGCCGGAGGAACAGCCAAACAAGGTCGTAACAGAAGATTCCAGGCAATCCTCCCGCTTAGAGGTAAAATTCTGAATGTAGAGAAGGCGATGGAATACCGGATTTATGATAACGAAGAGATCCGGAACATCTTTACGGCCATGGGAGTATTCCGTGATGAAAGCAGAGAAGGTCGTCCGCTTAATATGGACAAAATACGCTACCACAAAATCGTCATCATGTGTGATGCCGATGTAGATGGGAGCCACATCACCACATTGATCCTCACTTTCTTTTTCCGTCATATGAAAGAAATGATTGAAGAGGGGTATTTATATATCGCGACTCCTCCACTCTATCTCCTTAAAAAAGGGAAAGAACAGCAATATGCCTGGAATGAAGAAGAACGCCTTGCTGCCATTAAAAGAATTGCAGGTGAAGGAAAGGCAGACAGCGTACACATACAAAGATACAAGGGTCTTGGAGAAATGAATGCAGAACAATTATGGGAAACAACATTAAATCCTGAAACCAGAACGTTACGCAGAGTTACGATTGACAGTGCTGCTGAAGCAGACAGAATCTTCTCCATGCTGATGGGTGATGATGTTCCGCCAAGGAGAGAATTTATCGAGAAGAATGCGAAATATGCGAAGATCGACGCGTAAATTTTAATATATAATAGACAAAAGGAGACGAATAACTTGTCTCCTTTTTTTTATGTCCAATATCAGGAAAACTCTAATTCTTTTAGTGCCATCCATGCCATTAATCCCATTCCGGTTTCAAGTGCACTTTCATCGATATCAAATGTTGATGTATGTACCGAAGATGTAATTCCTTTAGCTTCATTACGGACACCGAGCCGATAGAAACAGGCAGGAGCCTCCTGAGAATAAAATGCAAAATCTTCAGCAGCCATCCATATCTCAAGTTCTTCAACATTTTCCTTTCCGACGAATTCCTCTGTGTAAGTACGAACACGATCTGTTAGTGCTTCATCGTTCACTAAAAATGGATAACCACGTACTATATTAAATTCACAGGAGCCTCCCATACTTTCCGCAATCCCTTCAGCCATTTTTTTCATACGACGATGAGCTTCATCTCTCCATGCTTCGTTCAATGTTCGAAAAGTTCCTTCCAGTGTCACCTGATCCGGGATCACATTAGTAGAACCATTTGCAATAACTTTTCCAAATGACAAAACAGATGGTAAAGTAGGCTTTGCCACACGGCTTACAATTTGTTGCAGAGCTACAAGAATCTGTGCAGTTATCATTACCGGATCAATGCCAAGATGTGGCATGGCACCATGACCACCCTTACCTTTAACAGTCACGTATATTTCATCGGTACTCGCCATATACAATCCCTTCCGAACACCAATTTTTCCTGCCTGTATTTGTGGCATCACATGTTGTCCGATTACTGAAGAAGGAATTGGATTTTTAAGTACTCCCTCTTTTATCATTAATGAGGCTCCACCGGGAAGCTTTTCTTCTCCCGGTTGAAAAATAAATTTTACCGTTCCTTCAAATTCACTTTTCAATTCAGTAAGAATTCTCGCGACTCCAAGTAAAGACGAAGTATGCACATCATGTCCACATGCATGCATCACACCCGGAACAGAAGAAATATAATCTGTTTTATTTGTCTCCAGAATAGGTAGTGCATCCATGTCAGCACGCAATGCAACGGTTCGTTTGGAAGGATTTCTTCCTTCAACTATGGCAACGACGCCCGTATTAGCCATACGTTTTACATTAGCTATACCGAAGGAATGCAGCTTCTCTTCAACAAATTTCTGAGTGTTAAACTCATTGAATGACAGCTCAGGATTTTTATGTAAATGCCTTCTGTAAGAAACGATATCCGAATGATATTGCTTTGCAAGTCCTTTGATTTTTTCTTTTATCATCTGAATAGAAATTCTTATAGGCCTATTGTTTCTGTAACTATATCCATCACTTCCATTAATTTGAAACACCTAATATCAGCATGGAAAATAAAATCACGAATCAGAAATCCAATCCGAGGGAGAAATAAAACTTGTAACGTTGAATTGTTCTGTTCTCTACACCCCATGCCCAGTCTGCCCGGATAAAATAACCCAGCAATCTGCTTCGCAATCCAAAACCAAAGCCGCCAACGATGGGTTCATTCTGGCTAATGAGAGTAATGACAAATGGTTGTTGAGCAATGGTCGAGTTATTCAATGCATTTGTGGAGTCGTACGGTGAAGAACCATTCCAGGCGGTTCCGATATCAGCAAAACCTATCACCTGAAAGTTCCTTACAAAATCAGATTTGATAGGACGATTAAGCAGGTACTTAAAAACAGGAACTCTCAATTCACTATTTATCAAAGCGAAAGTATTTCCATTACGTATATTCTGATCAAAACCTCGCAGGTTGGAAGCCAAAGCCTGAAAATAATAGTTCTGCGAATAATCAATAGGTGTTTCTTCGTTGAATTTCGGAACAAGCCAATTATCTGTTGCTCCCATATAGTAAATCAACTTTTCCTTGCCAAAAGAAGTACTCGCGGCAATCCTGTTAGCCCAGATTATCTCACGGTGTATCTTTTCATAATGACGCCAATCGGTTCCAAGAATTACCATTCCGGTATTTTTTAGATCAGCTTGTTTGTAATATTCTCCAAATAACTTTCCTCGCGTGCCATTATAAAGATTCACTCCTGTATTCAGGGTATTATCGAAAACATACGCCAGTCGTCCGCTCATCCAATGCAGATAATCTTCCGGGATTGTTAACGAATTAAAATCGGTAGCCAAAATAGTGAGCCGGTCATTGCGGTAGGCAACTGAAGCACGGATACTGGAAACATCTGTAAAAGGCCATTTGCCAATAAAACGAAGTTCGTGTGAATGTAATTTAGCACCGAACTCGGGCAGCAACAATGCCTGGCGGTAAAATACGATCTCTTTATCGAGGCGGTTTTTTAAATTCTCATAGCTGAAAAAAAATTCATTTGAGTTCAGATCACCTGCCAATTTAAAACCGCCCGTGATCCTGAAGTCTTCCATCAGATCACTGATGCCCAATTTAAAGAAAACGTTCAAGCCGGGATTGTAATAAATTGCGCCGCCACCGGTGAATAACTGATAAGATTGATTGAGAAGAGTATTGTCGAGTTGACTTACAAAATAATTGGAAGAAAAAGCCGTCTCGTAAATTCTTTGCTTAGGTAAAGGCTGCAACATTGAATCAGTAGTATCAGCCTTAACATCAGCACTGAAAGCAGCTGCAACAAGGGCCTTTTCCTTTTCACGCTTTTTTTCTTTCCGACTCATTGATTTTGGAAAATCACTTTGAAAGACATAATTCTCTATGTCAACAAGATTAGAATCCGTAAGAACTGCTGCTACACTATCAATTCCATCATCAGGTTTTGGAGGTACTTTACTTTGTTCTTCCTCTAATGCTCTGTCCCTAAATTCCTCATTCCTATACAATGATTTGGGCAGTTGCAAGGAAGACAATGAAGGTTCACCAATCCTTTGATTAAACAGCTTTATCTTCCCCTTATCAAAAAATATCTGGCTCACCCTGGTTTGTGATGAGTTAACATCGTGCTGAAGAATATTCCTGGAATAATTTGACTGTGGAGCACTTTCAATTACCATTCTGTAATGCTCAACTGTATCAACATAAGCCAATGCACTATCGAGGTGAGCCAGGTAACGATTTACGACACCACTTTCATCGCTCAGGTAAGCAATATTAGCGGAGTCGTAAGGCATAGGCTGTGTTTCATTATAAAAAGCTGTATTGGTAATTCTTCGGAGAACCGTTGAACCACCCTTATAATCATAGAAGAAAATATCCATATTATTCCTCTCGGGCATCAAAGGAAGAACAGCAACGTTTAATGAGTCGTTCACTCTGTTAGAGGAAAAAACTATTGCGGTAGAGTTATTAATAAAACGCGGATGCAAATCATCGTAAAAATCCTTTGTGACTTGCTGGTAAGTACGGGTACGCAGGTTGTAGACGAAGATATCACTTTGACCCTTTTGTACTCCCGATATCAACAGAAGCTGACCATCATCGGAGTATGAAAAGTCAAGAACTTTTTCGAAATTAAACAGCTTAGACTCTTCGTACTTTTTCGTTCTGATCGTGTAAGTGCCCATCCATAAGAAACCCTTTCTCTCTCTAATCACAGTAAGCACTTCTCCTGACGGATGAAAAGCAAGCACCGGAAATGAAACATCTGTTTCCTGAGAATAAGAACGGTAACCGCTTTTTAGAACACAACGCGTTCTTTTCTTTGACTCATCGTAAATCCTCACTTTATATCGTCCAAGATCATTCCTGACGTAACCGCTATAACGACCGTCTTTACTGGTTCTAAACTGAGTATAATTAAATCTGGACTTGGGACGTTTTACAATACCCCTTGCTGGAATACTGTCTGTGCCCTGATCACTATTCAGATACCTGCTTTTCATTGCCTCCTGCCAGGTTGCAGAAAGTTCCTTCATATTCTGGCCGAGCACGTACATGAAACCACTTTCGATATTTCGATTAATGCGGGTCATATACAATAGATTTGATACGGATGACTCACTGTAAGTATCCACAATAAATTTCCAGATTGAATGACCGGCAATCACCGCATCCGGACCACTGAGGTGATTAAATTTCAGAAAGCGTTTGCTAATAATTCCATCCCTCATTTTATTGTCGAGATGTACGTCCCAGTTTTGAGAGACATAAGAAATCAGACCGTTGAGATACCAATCAGGAAGCGTCAATAAAGCAGAATTCTGAATTCTTTCCCGAACATCACCACCATACATAATTTGATCGAGCAGTACCTGAGCAATTCCCGCACGAATCTGTTGTGTCAGTTTTGCATGATCACCTGTGAAGTAGAGGAAAACTTTGTTTCCAACAATTTTTGTTGATCCCACGGTATTATTATTAGTTTCACCTGTAAGTAATCCAATGTTACTTTGCTTCGCATCGCCTAACTTATTATAGATAATGAATTGAATCCTTCCATCCAGTTTATAATCAAAAAGCTGTTCTATTTCTTCCAGATGCTTATCAGCAGTACGGCCTGTAAATGCGGCAAGTTCCAAACCACCGAGATAATAATACGTATCAAAATTTCTGAATTTCATGAAGGACCAGAAACGTTGATCATACTGCACCCTGTTCTTTCCAAATTGCATTTCATATCCATTATAGAATTGCGCCTTGCTATTTGTATTTAAAAGGAAAAAGCAGGCAATGATCAGAAAAACACTGACCTTCGAATAAAAAGATGAACTCTTTGGGTGAACCATACTATAAACAAAGTCTGGAGAGACAAAATACTTAGCGAATGTACTATTTTT
>CAYHFJ010000222.1:0-5681 GCA_964355885.1 uncultured Flavobacteriales bacterium | reverse complement strand
GGATGAGCTTCTGATGGACGATAAATTTGTTGTATCACTTGGTGCAGAACATTCCGTTACTTACGGATTTGTAAAATCGCATGCCAGGAAGTATCATGACCTAAGTGTTTTGCAATTCGATGCTCATTCAGATCTCAGGGAAGCATATCATGGAAATAAATATTCTCATGCTTCTGTAATGGCCAGAATCAATGACATGAAATTACCAATAGTGCAGATTGGTATTCGTGCACAATGTAAGGAGGAAGCGGATCTTATTCGAGCATCAGAAAACATCCATACTTTTTATGCTCATCAGATCCGTCAGAATCCCCACTGGATGAAAGATGCAATCAATAAGCTTTCAAGTAACGTATATATCACCATTGATGCTGATGGTTTTGATCCTTCAGTAATTCCAGCAGTTGGTACCGCGGAACCGAATGGAATGTTCTGGGTAGAGACCCTTGAGTTTTTTAAAGAAGTTTTCAAGACCAGAAATGTCGTTGGCTTTGATATCGTGGAATGTGCACCAATGGAAGGTTCAATTCTGTCTGAGTATACATTAGCTAAACTTGCATATAGACTTATAGGATACAAGATACAGCAGATGCATTAGTTTAGGAATTCATATTAGTTGTATTGATTTATTTTCAGGAATTATTGAAGACTTTCATTCAACTAATTCAGTTAATTTATTATCGTTTTTTCTACCCATTAAAGACGAACAAGGACTAAAAAATCTACCTTTGTTTGCTTAGCATTCACCATGAAAAAGATACTGGTAGCCAACCGAGGAGAAATTGCCCTGCGAGTGATGAGATCTGCGAAGGAGATGGGAATTCTTACTGTTGCCGTTTTTTCTGAAGCTGATAGAAATGCATTGCATGTGCGATATGCAGATGAGGCGGTCTGCATTGGTCCCGCTGCTTCAAATCAAAGTTATCTTGTCATCGACAATATAATTAACGCGGCCAAAATTACTGGTGCTGATGCTATTCATCCAGGTTATGGCTTTTTATCTGAGAATGCCGACTTTTCCGACAGAGTAAAATCAGAAGGATTAATATTCATCGGGCCAACAGGTGACTCCATGCGTAAAATGGGAAGCAAGTTGGCTGCGAAAGCTACAGCATTAGAGTTGAATATACCCTTAGTTCCAGGCACAGCCACAGCCATTGAAGATATTTCCGAAGCGAAAAAGATTGCCGGAAAAATTGGCTTCCCTATTTTAATCAAGGCATCTGCAGGCGGTGGTGGCAAGGGTATGCGAATCGTTCTGAAAGAGGACGAATTTGAAGAACAAATGAAGCTGGCCGTAAGTGAGGCTTTGTCTTCGTTTGGTGATGGAGCCGTTTTTATTGAGCGATATGTCGCGTCACCCCGGCATATAGAGATACAGGTTTTAGGTGATACTCATGGTAATATCGTGCATCTCTTCGAACGCGAATGTAGTATTCAACGAAGACACCAGAAAGTTATAGAAGAAGCGCCTTCTTCTGTTCTTACTCCGGCAATCAGGGAAGAAATGGGTGCCTGTGCAGTGAAGATTTCTAAAGCCTGCAACTATATTGGAGCAGGAACTGTTGAGTTTTTGCTTGATGAGAATTTAAATTTCTTTTTTCTTGAAATGAATACCAGATTGCAGGTTGAACATCCTGTCACCGAATTTATTACGGGCCTGGATCTTGTAAAAGAGCAAATTCAAATTGCAAGGGGATTTCCACTTCCATTCAAACAATCAGATCTGAAAATTCAAGGGCATGCGATGGAGGTGAGGGTATATGCTGAAGATCCGTCAAACAATTTTTTACCGGATATTGGTAGACTGGTAACATACAAAATTCCGCAGGGGCCAGGTGTTAGGGTGGATGATGCGTTCGAAGAGGGAATGGAAATTCCAATTTATTATGACCCGATGATTGCGAAACTGATCACTTACGGTGCTAATCGCGGTGAAGCAATTGAAAGAATGGCACGGGCAATTGATGATTATCATATCACAGGAGTAATAACTACACTCGTCTTTTGCAAGTTTGTCATGCGACACGATGCATTCATATCTGGAAAGTTTGATACACATTTTATTGAAAAATATTTTATGCCGGAGATGTTGATGGCTAATCTGCAAGATGAAATGGAAATCGCAGGAATGTTGGCTATTTCAATGTTGGAACAGAAAAAAAGCAAGTCCGCATACTCCGGTGACGCTCTTTCAGGCACTTCTTCTGCCTGGAAAAGAAACCGCAGGATTACCGGGGAAAATCGATTTGCTGAACCGGTAATAAATTTTCGGGTATAAATGGATTTTCGGCACAGCTATTGAAGTGAATAGATCTATGACCACTATGAAAAGATTTACGGCCTGTGTTTTAATACTTGTAATTGGGATTTTTTGTTCATCAGAAATATTTTCGCAGGCACCGGTACCTTTGCCTGAGCAGGGAACATATCGTCTGCCTTACATCATTGAGGGAGAGGATACAATTCCTGTTGTTAATTTACGTATGGTAGATATAGTTGACATGGCAAATCCTGATTACATGAAGGATTTACAGGCTTATTATCGGTTAAGATATAATGTTATAAAAGTTTATCCATATGCACGACTCGCTTCTGTGAAGTTAAACGAAATGGAGAATCAGATGGAGGGGATGAAAAGTGACAGAGAAAAACGTAAATATAAAAAATCAGTTGAAGAACAGGTGAGAAAAGATTTTGAAGAGCAGATCAAAAAACTAAGTATCAACCAGGGAAACGTGCTGATTAAACTTATTGATAGAGAAACCGGTCATTCATCCTACGAACTCATTAGTCAATTGAAAGGTTCCTTAAATGCCTTTTTCTCACAGGGAGTCGCTAAACTATTTGGTCACAATCTCAAGGATAAATATGATCCTCAGGGTAAGGACAAGACTATTGAAATGATAGTAAATCAGATTGAAACGGGCAAAATTACTTTTTAATAAACTTTCGCGTTATTCGGGTCGCGGTTCCATCAAGAATTTCAATGAAATAAATGCCAGACAATATCATTGATACATCAAGTTTGTTTTCCGCTTCATTGAATGAAAAATTTTCAAGTAACTTTCTTCCATCCATTGATAATATTTTAATACTCAAATAAGGGTATTTATTTTCACTACGGATCCAGAGATAGTTTTCCACCGGATTGGGATAAATGCTAATCTTATTTTCATTTTGTATTTCTTCAGAGATCCCGATTGGAGAAAGTGTTTCATAAAAAGGAGAAAGGGAATAATAGAAATCAGCCAGAATTTCATTGGTATCGAGTAAAAGCAGGCATGCGTCAAAATCTCCACTTCCATAACTGTTCGTCGTTGCGGCAAATGCAAGTCCTCCCTCCGGAGTTTCTATAATGCCATATCCTTCATCATCCAGGGTTCCTCCAAAAGCGTGTGCACGATAGTTCGTGCCTAATGAATCATATTGAAAAGTCAAAATACTTTTTTGCCCAAAGCCACTTGACGTCTTCACACCTGTCGCTATTACATCAGCATTTCCCTTTACAAGAATTGCATTGAAATAATCGTCTTCTGGACCATTACCAAAGGCTGACCAGCCCATAACTCCGTTTGTATCGCAATGCTGAATCCAGAATTCACTGTTGACTGAATCTGTGTAAATGGAGCCACCACCCAGAAATAAACCGGCAGAATTTGTTTTCGTAATTGCATTGAACCGATCTTCACCAAAGTAGTTTATCATTTTTTCAAAAATCAATTGCCCGGAAAAATCTAATTTAACAAGGTAGCCATCCCTGTCAATTCCCTGATAATATCCAGCCAAATAAATCGACTGATCTAGGATGCACAGCCCCTGAAAAGCGTCATTTCCTGATCCACCAAAATTTCTTTGCCAGAGGATATTTCCCTGGAGATCCAGCCGGAGAACCCAGGCATCTGTTCCGCCGGAAGAAAAGCTATAACTTTCACCACATACAATTATAGAACTGTCAGGAAGGAATTTCAAATCATAAAAGAAATCCCAATCAACTCCGCCAATTCCTTTTTCCCATATCAGATTTCCTGCTGCATCAGTCTGGCTTAGATAGCCATCATAGCCACCTGATCCAAAGGAATTCGAGCTTCCCGCAACAAGGAAACCACCATCGCTCAAGGGTAGCAATGCTGATCCGATATCAATATTTGCCCCACCAAGAACTGACGACCACACATGTTGACCTGTTTTAGTTGTCCTGACCAGATAGATCGAACTGTTTCCCTGTCCATAACCATTGGTGGTTCCAACTAGTGCAAAGCCACTGTCGGCAGTTAAGATCAAATCCCTAAATTCTTCTGTGTTTGTTCCGCCAAATGTAAAATATCGGGCAGTATCATCTACAGCGACATGTCTCATCGGAGCAATTGATTGGCCATGACTAAGTAGCCTGCAAAAAAGAAAAATGATTAAAAGAAGATGCGAAAGTTTTTCCATTGAATGGAAATGATTATGAATTGAAATGAAAGGTAAGAAATTTCTGAATTACATTACGTAAAACAAATCCGAAATATTAAATTCCTGCTTGTAAATTATATTATTCTCTTCCGGAACCTGCTTGCAACAACTTGTTCTTTACTTGTTACATTGTATTCATAAAATCCCTCGCCACTTTTAACACCGAGATGGCCTGCTGCAACCATGTTGATCAGTAACACGCATGGCGCGTATTTTGGATTTCCAAAACCAACTTGTAGCACCCGCATAATGGAAAGGCAAACATCCAGCCCGATGAAGTCAGCTAACTGAAGTGGTCCCATTGGATGTGCCATTCCAAGTTTCATGACGGTATCAATTTCTTCCACACCGGCTACACCTTCCTGCAAGGTTATTATAGCTTCATTGATCATCGGCATTAAAATTCTGTTTGCCACGAAACCCGGATAATCGTTTACCTCTACAGGTATTTTGCCGAGCTTCCTGCTAAGTTCATTTACCGCTTTGTTCACCTCATCCGAAGTGGTGTATCCTCTTATAACTTCAACAAGTTTCATGACCGGTACCGGATTCATAAAATGCATTCCAATTACTTTATCGGGTCGTTTGGTTTGTGAAGCAATTTGTGTAATTGATATTGAAGATGTGTTTGTAGCAAGTATGGCATGCGGAGGAGAAAATTTATCAAGGTCTATGAAAATTTTTGATTTCAAATCGATATTCTCTGTGGCCGCTTCGACAACCAGATCAGCTGTTTTTACCCCATCCTCAATTTTTGTAAAAGTAGTGATGTTCAGAAGTGTATTTTCTTTATCCTTCACAGAAATTTTTTCCTTACTCAACATTCTGTCAAGATTCTTTTCAATAGTAAGGATGGCTTTACGGAGCGAATCTTCTGAGACATCAATCAAATTTACTTTAAACCCATTTTGTGCGAACACATGCGCGATACCATTGCCCATAGTTCCGGCACCGATTACCGAAATATTTTTCATGTTGAATGTTTAATTAATTTTAATCGAATAGATCTTTGTATAAGGAAAAAAATGTCACTGATTTTCAGAAATCATTTTCCTTTTCTTTTCAAGATAATCATTACCGTATATATCATTATTTTAAAATCAACAGCGAGAGACATGTTTTCTATATAGATGAGATCATATTTTAAGCGCTGCACCATTTGATCAACATTTTCCGCATAACCGAATTTCACCTGACCCCAGCTGGTTATTCCCGGACGTACT
>CAYHFJ010000221.1:0-5700 GCA_964355885.1 uncultured Flavobacteriales bacterium | reverse complement strand
AATTATTTAGAGCCAACGACCAATTCAGTCATACTCTCCGGATCGAGATATTTAATCGCCAACTCCTGAACCTCCGCTGAGGTTATTGTTCGAAGTTTATTCAGATAGCGTTCATAATAATCATAATCAAGTCCGCTAAGGTGAATTGATTTAAAACGATCAGAAATATGAAAGGCAGTTTCAAGATTTTTAATGAAGGAGCCTAGCATATAATTTCTCGCTGTTTCGAGTTCTTCTGAATCAACCAAAGTAGTACGAAGCATAACCATTTCCTTATAGATCTCTTTAAGGGCGGCTTGCGTTACATCTGATCCAACTTCAGTGCTGATAAAAAAGTACCCATGATCTTTCATGGATACTACGGCTGAACCGATACCATATGTATATCCTTTGTCCTCTCTGATATTCGACATGAGCCTTGAACCAAAATAACCTCCAAGGATTGTGTTTAAGACAGCCATACCGGGATAATCTTCGTGAGCGCGTGTAAACATTTTCCTCCCGATGCGGATTGCCGATTGGATCGCCCCCTCCTTCACTATTTTATAATGGCGTTCTGCAGTTGCTAGTACCGGTAATGGATTTGCTGCAAGACCATTGCTTTTACTCCATCCCTTATCACCCAGGTGTTCATTCAGTTGTTTCAAGGTAGAATCTGTCACCTTTCCGGAAACGATGATGGTACAGTGATCACTCACATACTGACGACGGTGATAATCTTGTAAAGATTCGCGCTTAATCGAAGTATAATCCTCTATTGACATTACATGTCCGTAAGGATGAGATGATCCAAATATTATTTCATTGAATTTTTTACGTGCAATAGCATTCACCTTTTCATTTTCTACCGTGATGCGTTGTTGATTATTCAGGATGAAAGTCGCTAAATCTGAAACCGGGAAAATAGGCTGAGTTAATATCTCACGCAGAGTTGGCAAGGTTTTTCCAAGATGCTTATTCAGTGTAAACAAGTTAACTGAACTATGATCCTGAGTTTCCTCAGTACCATAGAACGCGCCATAATAATCAATCAGGTCTGCTAATTCAAGTGCACTGTGTAATGCAGTCCCTTCAGCAAGCATTCTGTTCGTTGCTGAACTCAAGACAGGTTGCGAAGGATCATAAGTAAGATTCGCAAAAATGAGATCTACTTTCACCAGATCCTGAAATCCGGCATTCACAACATAAACAGGAATTCCGTTGTCCAGTGTATGTTTAACCGCATGAGGAATGAAAATTTTCTCAATGGATTTTAAAGCTGGAGGTTTCGATCGATTTAATATATTTTGCATAATTTTTTTGTTTGAATTAATTTGACCTGCTTTTGCTGAGGTAATATAATACCGAACAGTTGCTATCACGGAAAATCTTCTTTGCTTGTTCCTGAATATCTTTTCCGCTTACAGCCTGATACCGCTTGATTTCAGTATTGACAAGACTTACATCTCCCATATACTCCGCGATAGCCAGGTTCAGTGCTCTGTCAGCCAGATCCATTTCTGAAAACTCCATCGTTGACTCAACTTTGTTGATGACTTTTTCAACTTCTTCCTCTTTGATAATACCACTTCGAAGCTTCTCCAATTCAGCATCAATAGCGACTTCGGCATCTTCCATACTAACACCTTTTACCAATTTGCCCTCAACGATAAGCAGTCCTTTATCGAAGTCCGCAGTACTATACGTATTGATTTCACTAAAGAGATTTTTTTCTTTTACCAATGCATGAAACAAACGGGAGGATTTACCTCTGTTCATGATATCTGTCAACAGATCAACAGCATAAAACTCATCATCCAAGCGTGAGCAGGTATGGTATGCTCTATAGATTGAATCAAATGGAATATCCCTTTCAACAGTTAGTTCCCTGCGCTCAGTTTGTTCCGGTTCCACAGGATATGGAATGCGTTTGGCGGCACTTCGTTCAATGCTCCCAAACCATTCCTGAGCCATTTCAAATATTTTTTCTGTATTTACATTTCCCGCAACTACGAGAATGGCATTATCAGGACAATAAAAACGATGAAAGAAATCCTTCACATCTTCAATTGTGGCATTTTCAACATGAGAAATTTCTTTCCCGATTGTCGCCCACTGATAAGGATGAACTTTATAAGCTAAGGGACGCAACAACAACCAAACATCGCCATAAGGTTGATTTAAGTAACGCTGTTTAAATTCTTCGATCACTACATTGCGTTGTACTTCCAGACTTTTTTTTGAGAATGCCAAACTTAGCATCCTGTCACTTTCAAGCCAGAATCCTGTTTCCAGATTATCAGCCGGTAAAGTCAGGTAATAATTCGTAACGTCGTTATTGGTCCATGCATTATTATCACCCCCTGCCATTTGAAGTGGTTCATCATAATCCGGAATGTTCACAGAACCTCCAAACATGAGGTGTTCAAAAAGGTGAGCAAAACCTGTCTTATCAGGTGTTTCATCTCGCGCACCTACTTTGTACATAATATTCATAGTAGCCAAAGGCGTGCTGGGATCTTCATGGACAATTACTTTCAGCCCGTTTGCCAGGGTTTTCTCTTGATATGGTATCATATATTTTTTCTAATTCATTGAATATACTAAGCTTAATATTTTTTAAACCCCTTCGCACAGTTCTTTTTTTGCCGCCAGATATTCTGACCAAATTTCTTCGACAATTTCTGCTGCCGGTTTCATTTCCTTAATGTTTGCCGAAATCTGACCGATTTCCAACTCCCCCTGTTCGAGATCTCCTTCAAACATTCCCTTCTTTGCACGTGCCCTTCCCAACAGAACTTTTAATTCGTCAGGAGAAGCACCTCTACTTTCAGCGGCTTCTATTTCGGAATAAAATTTATTTCTGATAAGACGAACCGGAGACAGTTGTTTTAATGTAAGTACTGTATCTCCCTCATTAGAATGAATAACCCTATCTTTAAATGCACTATGACAGGACGCCTCAGGAGAAGCAACAAATCGCGTTCCCATTTGAACTCCATCGGCACCGAGAGCCATACATGCCAACATGGATCTTCCGCTTCCAATTCCTCCAGCGGCAATCAATGGGAGTTTGGTTATCTGACGTATCATCGGGATCAGTACAAGCGTAGTAGTTTCTTCCCTTCCATTATGCCCGCCTGCTTCAAAACCTTCGGCGACTAAAGCGTCAACACCGGCTTCTTCCGCTTTACGGGCAAATTTAGTATTGGAAATAACATGAACCACGGTACAGTCTTTTTGTTTCAGAAAAGGAGTCCAGGTCACAGGATTTCCTGCTGAAGTAAAAACAATCCTGACTCCCTCTTCTATTATGATTTCCATTATCTTATCTATGTCCGGATAAAGTAAAGGAACGTTAACAGCAAAGGGTTTATTTGTCGCGGCTTTGCATTTCCGGATATGAGATTTAAGAACATCCGGGTACATAGAGCCTGCGCCAATTATTCCTAAGCCTCCTGCATTACTTACTGCAGATGCAAGTTCCCAACCACAACACCAGATCATACCTGCCTGAATTATAGGGTATTTGATATTAAAAAGGGAATTGATACGATTTTCTGTCATTAATCATTAAATTTCAACAAAAAGCCTGATGCACAGCGTCGCCAAAAGTAATACTTTTACAACCTTGTGCACGGAAGTTTAAACCTATATTTCCACAGAAAAAAATATGAAAGTTATTATCCCGGTAGCCGGTATAGGCAGCAAACTGAGACCTCATACGCATACACAACCCAAGGCTCTTGTTCCTGTTGCCGGAAAACCGATTCTCTCACACATCGTTGACAACTTGATTGAGGCCGGCATCCGTGAATTTATTTTTATCATCGGGTATCTTGGAAATAAAGTTGAAGACTATATTAAGCTTCACTATCCCGGTATTGAAACACGTTTTGTTCTCCAGGAACCAAGGGAAGGTACGGGGCATGCGGTCTGGCTGGCACGTAATCTGATTGATGATAATGACGAAGTAATTATTGCTTTAGGGGATACGATTTTTGATGTCCAACTTCGCGATATTTTACATCAGTCTGAGTCGATGCTTGGTGTGAAAAAGGTTGATGATCCAAGAAATTTCGGTGTAGCGGAACTTGACGACAAAGGCGTAATCCGAAATCTTATTGAGAAACCACCCATACCCAAATCTAATCTGGCGCTGGTCGGATTATATAAAATAAGAGAAGGAAGAAAACTCATGCAGGCACTGGAAGAGATCATCGAACAGAACCATCGCACGTATGGAGAATTTCATCTGACGGATGGCATTATGCGGATGATTTCAAAGGGAGCCGTTATCAAAACATTTCCTGTGGAGAATTGGTATGACTGCGGCAATAAAGACAGTCTGCTTGAAACAAATGCTGTCCTTTTAAAAAAAGGAGGAATACGACCGGTTAAGCACAATTTTGAAAACACTATCATAATCCCACCGGTCAGCATCGCGGATCATTGTAAAATAAGCAACAGCATTATTGGTCCGAATGTTTCTATCGGCGATCATACCACGCTGAATTATGCTATACTGAAAGATGCCATAATTGGCTCCTACTCTTCCATTGAAAATGCGGTATTGCACCATTCTGTTATCGGTAGTGATGCCGGATTACATGGTTTAAGTCAGTCACTGAATCTGGGGGATAGTACGGAGATTGATTTTGGTTGAAATTCAGACTTAGTTTAGGGAACTGACGTGAAATAATAGAACACATTCTATTTAACGGTAAATAATTGAATTAGAAGTTAAGTCAAAATAAATTTATGGAAAAGGACACTGAAATCTTTAAGCTGATCAACAAAGAGAAGAAACGTCAGCAAGAAGGAATTGAACTGATAGCCTCTGAGAATTTCGTAAGCAAACAAGTGATGCAGGCCATGGGAACTTGTCTGACAAATAAATACGCGGAAGGATATCCGGGCAGACGTTATTACGGTGGCTGTGAAATTGTAGATCAAGTCGAACAGCTTGCTATTGATCGTGCTAAAATTTTGTTTAATGCAGAATGGGCTAACGTACAACCTCATTCCGGAGCACAGGCTAATGCTGCAGTCATGTTAGCACTCTTAAAACCCGGAGATACCTTTTTAGGTTTCGACCTTTCGCATGGTGGACATCTTACACATGGTTCACCGGTAAATTTCAGCGGTAAATTATATAGTCCTGTCTTCTATGGAGTCAAGCAAAAGACAGGCCGTGTCGATTATGACGCGATGGAAGAAACTGCTCTTAAATCAAAACCAAAAATGATTATTGCAGGGGCGTCCGCCTATTCACGTGATTGGGATTATCCCCGAATGAGAAAAATCGCCGATAAAGTCGGAGCTTTGCTAATGGCGGATATCGCGCACCCTGCAGGACTTATCGCCCGTGGTTTATTAAGTGATCCACTTCCATTTTGTCATGTTGTCACAACCACTACCCACAAAACATTGAGAGGCCCCAGAGGTGGGATGATTATGATGGGAAAAGATTTTGAGAACCCATGGGGATTAAAATCTCCCAAAGGTGAGATCCGGATGATGAGTTCTATTCTTGACAGTGCTGTTTTTCCGGGCACTCAAGGCGGACCACTGGAACATGTGATAGCAGCCAAAGCAGTTTCTTTCAGCGAAGCACTTTCTGACGAATACCTTGAATACTGTGTTCAAATGGTAAAGAATGCACAAGCCATGGCAGAAACTTTTACCAAACTTGGTTATAACGTTGTAAGTGGCGGAACA
>CAYHFJ010000220.1:0-5730 GCA_964355885.1 uncultured Flavobacteriales bacterium | reverse complement strand
GACACCGGGTGTACAGGATGAATACTATTATCAATGGACACCTGTTGCAAACAGATCTTACTACATTTCCGTAGATGGGTATGCGGGAACGGCTTGTCAGTTCAGGCTTGAAATTGGAAGTCAGTCCGTCATGCCTGTTAACCTCATGACCCTTGATGCGAAGAGCAATGGAAATCATGTAATACTCAGTTGGGTATCATCTGAAGAAAGTAATAACAGCTATTTCACCATTGAGAAGAGCAGAGACGGGCAACTTTTTATTCCGCTTTTAAAAGTGGAAGGAGCGGGGAAGTCTACTACGGAAAGAACGTATACACAGCGCGATGAATTTCCTTTTTCAGAGGTTAATTATTACCGCTTAAAACAAACTGACTTTAAAGGAAACTACACTTATTCAAAGAGTGTTGCCGTAAATGTGAAAGGGGAAGGGAATCTTTTTCATACTAGTTGCAGTACCGGCCGGGATAAAATTGATGTTGACTACTTCAGTCCGGAGGAAAGCTCAGGGATACTTCGTATTTATAATCAATCGGGAAATCAGATGTACAATATGAATTTGCGCCTGTATCAGGGACATAATGACTATAAGATCAAAACACACCTCTTTCCGGAAGGGAAGTACCTTTTGAAGTTAGAAACTCCTGCCGCAACACTTACCGGAGATGTCTTACTTGAGGAGGAATAGGCCTTGGCATTCGTTTGCTTCAGATAAAAAGTAAAGAGCTTTATCTTTTTTGTAGCACTCCTTTTCATTTTTATAACTTTGGGCACGGAAAGGAAGAGCATTCCCGAAGGTGGGTAAATGCTTGCTTATACTTTTCTGCCTAAAATTGAAACAACACATATATTCATTATTCAGGGTTCTTTTTTATTACATCCTGTTTTTTTCTTTCTGGAGATTAGTCTTCCTTTTATTTAACGGAAGTCACCAGCTAACCTTTACCGCTCAGGAAGCCGCGTTGGCGTTTCTGCACGGATCAAGAATGGATCTTTCTGTTATTTGTTATATACTGAGTCTGCAAGTACTTCTTCTTGTTTTTATTCCGTGGAGGCCTGCATCATTTCTGTATGATAGAATAAAATATTATCACCGTGTCGTCATACTTATACTGATCATATTATTATCAGCTAATGTTTTGGTGTATCACTTCTGGGGGAATCTGCTGAACTATCGTGCGCTGAGTTATCTGAAAGATCCTGCACAAATGTTGCACTCCTTTACAACATGGCAGATTATTGTCGTTCTTTTGATTTTGCCTTCACTGATTTTTTTAGCCTGGTATATTTTTAAAAAAATCTGTACAAGTCATTTTGATAAGACAAGTAAAATTTCAATAGTGAATCGAATAGTAACCGTATTACTCCTTGTGTTTTTTCTGATTACCGGAATACGCGGAGGCTGGCAAATGCTTCCGATGAATGAAAGTCTGGTTTCGTATTCATCCAATAATTTTTTAAATCAGGCCGCATTGAATCCCGCATGGCATCTCATATCGGATATACGTATGGCGGGCTTGACGGAAGTTAATCCATTTAATAAAATGGATAAAAAAGTTGCTGATAGCATCGTGGAAGAACTTCACAGAAATGAACCGGATTCGTTCCCGCAAATAATCAAAGAATTAAATCCGAATATCATAATGATCATTCTGGAGAGCCACACTGCTGATGTTGTTGGCTCATTAGGTGGAGAAAAAAATGTTTCTCCCAATCTGGATCTGCTGGTAAGTGAAGGGCTTTTGTTTAGCTCAATCATTTCCAGCGGCACCCGCACTGACCAGGGAATTGTTTCGGTGCTCAATGGATGGCCTGCAACGCCATATCATAGTATCATGCGTTCTTCAGAGAAGTCTAAGTTGCTTCCATCACTTCCTAAGGATCTCCATGCAAAAGGATATAATACTTCATTTTATTACGGAGGGGAGAGCAATTTTTCAAATATGAATGTGTACTTGATCAATCAGGGATTTGATAAAATTCAGGAAAGGAAAAATTTTCCCTCAAATACTCCTCACGGAAAATGGGGAGTGTATGATGAATATTTATTTGATCAGCAAAAGCAAGACCTTCGTAACGTGTCACAACCGTTTTTTTCTGTGATGATGACAATAAGCACACATGAACCCTTTGATGTCCCTGGCAATCCCCGCTTTCCGGGGAATTCCGAAGCGGATCGTTTTCGAAATTCCGCCGCGTATACAGATGCATGCATTGGCGACTATATGCGTTCAGTGAGAAACGAATTCTGGTACAAAAATACACTCTTTGTATTTGTCGCCGATCATGGTCACCGACTTCCACTTTATCACGGAGAACTTCCTCCGGATTCTCGACGAATTCCTCTGCTTCTCTATGGAGACGTACTCCTTCCTGAATTCAGAGGGGCAAAAATTAATACGTTGGGAAGCCATCATGATATACCAGCAACTCTATTAGCACAACTCCACTGTGAGACTTCAGCCTATAGCTGGAGTAGAAATCTGCTCTCTTCCGGCGCGAAGAACTTTGCCTATTACCAGATTGAATCTGTAGTGGGTTGGATGGAGGGTGAAGAGTATTGTGTTTACCTGTATCCCGATGAAGGATTGCTGATCGATAGTGTGAAGACAAGATCAAATCGGGATAAATTACTGCAGAGAGGACAAGCTTATGTCCAGAAATTATATGGTGAGTATTTGGAATATTAACCCATCTTAAGTAATTGATTTTTTTCTCTTGCAAAGTTTGTGATTAAGAGAGTGAAACTTCGGCCCCCTCCTTCTTAATACTAATTTGGGATTAAGTGTTGGCGAGATGATTTTGTTAAGTCCTTATTGCATACTAGAAGATCATTCACCCGGCTCAATATGAATCAAGACATGGCCGATGCTAGGGATCTTGCTTCTTAAAGTATCTTTAAGCTGATGAGATAAAACATGTCCCTCTTTTACTGAAATATTTCCATTTACGATTGCATGTAAATCAACATGGTATTTCATGCCTGCTTTTCGGATAAAACACTTCTCAGTTCCCAGAATTCCCGCAACCGTAAGAGATACTTTTCTTATTTCTTCAATTAAATCATCATACAAATGTTCATCCATAATTTCTCCAAGTGCAGGGCGAAATATTAAATAGCTGTTGTAAAGGATAAATACAGAGGAGAAGAGAGCTGCCCAGTCGTCCGCGGATTCATAACCTTCTCCAAAAATCACTGCCACTGATATTCCGATGAAAGCAGAAATGGATGTAATAGCATCACTCCGGTGATGCCAGGCATCTGCCTTAAGTGAAGAGCTGTTGGTCTGTACACTCTTTTTAATGACTATTCGATAGGATAGTTCTTTCCACAAAATAATTCCGGCAAGAACCAAGAGTGTCCAGGCATGAGGAGCCTTTTGCGGTGTAAGAATATTCCGGATGCTTTCATAGGCAATAACAGTTGCAGAGGTGACCAGAAAAGCGACAACTAAAAAGGTAATTAATGGTTCTATTTTCCCGTGTCCGTATGGATGATTTTCATCAGCAGGTCTTTTCGCATATTTCAATCCAAATAGTACCAGAAGGGATGAAAAAATGTCTGTCGTGGATTCTATGGCATCTGCAATCAGAGCATATGAATTCCCGAAAATGCCTGCAAGGCCTTTAATCAGAGCCAGAACCGTATTTCCCGCAATACTAAAATAGGTTGTTCGGATTGCAGTTTCTTCGTTACTCATCGCTTTTTAGTCTCTTGTATGTACAGACATATTTAGTTCCCTTTACTGAAAACCAAAGATAGGAAATTTAAATATTGACGCCTTTATTTCGTATGAGGAGTTAAAGACTTCTATAGGGTATCCTGGCAATTGTCTTGTAAGGGAATTAAATAAATGCGAAGTATTGCATCTTTTCGGAATAATACATCAAAAATCCTGTTTGCAAGAGCAATAAGTGCTGGATAGATGCGAAGAAAAAAAAATGCGAAGTAGAAAAGAGAAATCATCTCCTTTCTGCTTCGCATTCATACTGCCAGAGAACTAGTCTTGCTCCACTAAGTGATCTCGTAGGTTTTTCACTTTGTCATGTTCTGATTTTATCAAACCATGTTGCTTGTTTAACATAACTTGTTGTTCAGCCGTTATGTCTTCGAGATTGTTTCTGAGCGCTTTGTTGTAAGTGTCAACTGCTATGTCTTCGCCATACTCACAGGATGTTAAAATAGCTTTTCTGTCCTTGCCGGTAAGCGCTGCTTTTACGTCCATCCAGACTCTAAAGAATTTTCCGGTTGTCCTAGTTCCTTCAGTCGGTTTTCCACCAAGCTTGTGTATTTCAGATACCAATTCTGCTTTACATTTTTGACTGGTTTGAATAAATTGAGAAAACATACTTTTCAGGTCTTGTTCTTCTGTTTCCTTGGAGGCCGTTTCGTAACCTTCAATTCTGTCATTATTTATTTCAACAAGTGTATTCAACACATCAATTGATTTTTCTTTGTTCATTTTTTTTATTTTTAGTCTTTTTAAGATTAATTTCTGTTTAATCTATGAGTGCGAAGGTTATTAATACCCGTTATTTTGAAAAGTTTGTTTTTCTTCTTTTCCGGATTTTGAAAATCGATGTAGTATATTTTCACCCGTAGCTACAATGCTATTGGAATTATTTGAAACAATGTTTGAGATCGCGAATTGCAGGAGTGTGCCGATTAATTTCTTTACCGGGTTATGCGATGCGCCAAATAGAAGCTTTTTGGAAATCAACCCAATTGTCGCTCCCAGTACACTGCTTAACACATCATGTTTTATTTCTGGTGAAGAAGTCACTTCATGAACCGTATTCTTAATAAGGTTTATGGGTCTCAGGCTTTCATAAGTAATTTTAAACTGCTCAGTGAGAAGTTTCAATTCATGTGCCTGCTTTTCCTCCATCAATGCTATTGCATCATTTAACGCGTCTGTTTGATTCTTACGTGTCATGCCGGTTTTTGTTTTAGCATTTGGGTGATAATGGAGTTACTGATAGGATATTTAATCCACTGATGCCGAAATGTATGAAGAATCACAGCAACAAGTGCATAGAATCCACCTATAATAAAAAAACCATAATAAGTATTTCCCAGTAATTCACCTATCCATAAAGCGGCTCCGAAATTTATTATAATAATTGATAAGGCAACAACCATAAAAATTGCGAGACGTGAAAGAAGGGAAGAAGTAACGTCCGCGGTTTTATCAATTGCGTGGAGCTTAAATAACTCAATAGTTGTTTTGTTATACTCCCTTGTTTTCTCGAATAGCAATTCTATGGGTGTTGCAGAATCATTCATGATTTAATCAATTAACTTGTTATACTCGTAAAATGGAATCTTTTAAGAATTATAACTTGATGTGGACGCATTTCTAACTTCAGATGCCGCGTTTTTCACGTCTTTTTTTACTTCTTCAAATTTAGATTTTCCTTTTGACGCGAAATCTTCAGCGTCTTTTTTAGTGGATTCAAACTTATCCGCGACGGCATCGCGAAATTCGTTGTATTTTGATTTTACACCATCCGCGAGATCTGTTCCTTTATCCAGAATTTGTCTGCGTGTTGTAGAACCTTTTTCGGGAGCAAATAAAATGCCCAAAATTGCACCGGCGGCAAAACCGGCAACTATACCTAATACTACTTTTCCTGAATTCATGATTTTGTTTTTTTAATTGGTTAATTGATTATTGTTTTTGTAGTCAACCTGACTATCAGATTTATTATTATTAGATGCAACCGGGATTA
>CAYHFJ010000219.1:0-5772 GCA_964355885.1 uncultured Flavobacteriales bacterium | reverse complement strand
AATTAGGGTGGGATTTATCTCCTCTCTTTCCTTAAATTTTAGTCGGACAATAGTGATTGAATATAATTAATTTTTGACAAAGTAAACTGCGGACTATAAACTTCTTCAGCTTGATTATTATATTGCCACAATTGATGCTTTGACTTTTTGGATTGTTTAACTCCAATTACTCTGAAAAAAAATCAATTATTTTCTGTGAGTTCTTTTTTCCTATACCTTTTATTTTTCTCAGTTCATCCGGACTCGCATTTACCACTGATTTAATGTTGCCGAATTGTTCCATCAACCGTCCTGCAATGGCTGGTCCGGTTGATGGGATGCCTTGCAAAAAGCTCAGCTTTTGACTTTTTTTCTTTTTTGGCTTGTATCCATGATGCGAGCGGATATAAACATTGTTTTTTAACGATTGTATTCCAAGTATGATGATAAGTTCAACACTGGATTCTGAACTTTCTGAATAAATTATCGGAATTTGCCAAGCAGTCAGAATTGATAATATTGCGCCTCTTATAACGCTGGGGTTCATTTTATGCCCGGTTTTATATGGATTGCCTTCGATAAGAATAAGTATTCTCTTTGATGCTTTCTTTAACTTCGAACATTGATCAAACAACCGGTTGTTGATGATCGACTGGATAAAATCTTCCGCTGTTTTTCGTTCCACAATAATTTGATCATTGATAATGTAATCGCCTGTACTAAGTGACGAAATAGAAACTTCGGCTGTAGTATCGTATAATAAACCCGGAATTCCCGAAGGTTTTTCTCTGTAATCGCAGATAATTTTGATCATTGTCAACGTACTAAACTTATTGTTTCATTTTCTGCACGAATATACTTCTGTATTAATCTTTACCTGATCTCGAAAAAACTTTCACTCATAAATTAAACCACAGGTTTTAAATTTTCGCAATTCCAATAAAAGTGATCCGAATCCGCGACTTTATCGGGGTTCTCGCTCTTCTGTTTTTTTCAACTTTCAACCTTTATTGCGAATTCAGCAAATCAAAAATGTAAGTTATTTACTTTTTTGTATCAAACCTGAATGGCTTATAGTCGTATTGAGGATATACTAAAACAATTGAAAATGAAGTATTTTGCAAAATTAGTGGTTTGCATTCTGTTTATAATGCATACGGGCATTATAACCAATGCCCAATTAGTATATCCTGGCAGTGTGGATACACTGACTGGTGAACAAATGGTTTTCGATTATTCTCTGCAGGGTGTTGTGAATGATTATCCGGATGCATCTGCAAGGGCTTTTAGGGATGCCGGAGGTTACATTCAGCTGTTGGCTTCTCACTATGATTGTTACCGCATGCGTGGACTGAGTTTTGAAACATTGACAAGGGATTATTCTAATGGCCTTGTTTATACCTCAGCCCTGAGCAGCACCTACTCTGATTTTAATCAGAATACATGGATCGGTTCTCCATACACTGCTGATGGTGTAACCATACATACTCTGAATCATACAGAATTTAATGGTACTACTACGACCAACTGGCATAATGCTATCACCTATACTGTTTCAACTGATACCGGTAAAAGTTATACTCAGAACGCATCGCCCAATCACCTTGTCTGGGCATTGCCTTATAATTATACTGCCGGTTCAGGTCCTTGTGGTTATTTCTCACCCACTAATATTGTTTACAATACCGAGGATGGATATTATTACAGTATGATTCATCTTGAAGACAGAGGAATTCAGCTCACCGGCGTTGGATTGATCCGTACTGCGAATCTGGCTGACCCTGCGTCCTGGAGAGGATGGGATGGAAGTGGTTTCAATGCCACTCTGAGAAATCCCTATGCACCCGGATTCAGTGGGCCCGCGGGGCATATACTTTCTCCTTTGAACGATCTGAATGATAATATCGGAACCATGAGCGAGAGCCTGACCTTCAACACGTATTTTAACAAATGGATGCTTGTTGGCAGCAGTTCTCAATCAATTAACGGTATAACGGTATATGGCTTCTATTATTCACTGAGTGATGATTTGATTCATTGGTCTTTTCGAAAACTTATCAAGCAGATGCCGATATCATGGGCTACTGCTTCTTATCCTAAAGTGGGCTATCCATCTGTAATAGATCCGACGGATACTTCACGGAATTTTACTTATAGTGGACAGGAAACATATATTTATTTCACAAAGCAAAATAGTGCCACCGACCGTGATCTTGTAAGAATTAAAGTTCGTTTTAACAAGAATACGGTGAGTCCCCAGTTCACAATCAATACTACAACAGATAATACCAGCACTGCTATTGACGCTAATTATGGCGATGGAACCGCTATATCCAAGATAGCGGGTAATAGCAGCGTAACTTTACGCTCCGCTATCCTGGAAGCTAATGCAAGGCCTTATTATTACCGCGATAGTGTTATTGATATCAACTTCAATATTACAGGTGCCGGTGCGCAGACAATTCTACTAAGTGCCGCCCTGCCCGAGATCAAATACCCTGTACGGATTAATGGCTATTCACAAGCCGGAGCATCAACAAACACCGCGGATTTTGGCGATACACATAACGCGACAATTCTGATAAACCTCAACTGCAATAATAAAAACGGACTGCTGGTAAATGGCCGGTATACAACTGTGCAGGGATTGGCGGTATACAATGCCAGTGACGCGAACATTAATATTTATGATGGTAGCAGTAATAATGTCAAAGGTTGTTTTCTTGGAATGACCTCGACAGGAATTCGTGGCGGCGGTTATCCTGAAATTAGTATCGAAGGTGTGAAAATTGGTGGAGTAGGAGCTGATGCATCTTCCGATAATATCATTGGAGGTACTACTGATGCCGACCGTAACATCATTGCCGGTGGCGTTTACATACAGGGTGCCGGCAGTTCAGGCAATAAAATTTATGGCAATTACATCGGCACAGACATCACAGGTGATACTGCCATTGACCTTAACTACGCCGGTATCCAGATTTATGACAGTGCCAGTTACAACCAGGTTGGCGGAGCTTCCGCGGATATGGCTAATCTGATTTCCGGAAATGATGATTATGGTGTGGTGATATACGGAGCACAAACCGGATATAATACTGTCGCCAACAATTTTATTGGCGTGAAATCTGATTTGCAGAGCTCCTTAGACAATGGATTGAATGAGGTAAAACTCTATTCAGGAACTCATCACAACCAGATTGGTACAGGGGGAGCCGGTAATGTTATCGGAACCGCTTCACAGGTTATTTTATTCATCGACGACAGTCCTTCCAATAGTGTTAAAGGAAATTATATCGGAACCAATGCCACACAAACCAGCGACCTGGGCATCAACGATGCGGCTGTAGTAATTGAAGGTACTCCCTCGAATAATAACATCATCGGTGGTAATGCCGCCGGCGAAGGGAACGTAATTGCCAATTCACTCGTTGGTATCAGTACAAATTTGGGTGGGTATGGTAACAGTTTTCTGAAAAATACATTTCCAGGTATTGAAGAGATGGCTATCGATCTTAAATCGGATGGTGTGAGTAATAACGATAACCTGGATACGGATCCTTCCAGTGGAGCAGCGAACAATTACCTTCAGAATTTTCCTGAAATGCTGGATGCTGACAGTGTGGCCGGCGGAGTACGTATTTGCGCTGAACTGAATAGCAATCCCAATGAAAATTTTTCTGTTCAGATTTATAAAAGCTTAAATAATTCCATTTCAACTTTCGGGGCGGGAGACGAATTCATCGGTTCCATGGCAGTCACAACAGCTTCAAATGGTATTGTACAAATATCAACCACAATTATTCATAATGATGTGCATCCCGGTGAATATATTTCCATGCTGGTGACAGACAGTAGTGGAAACAGTTCGGAGTTAGGAGAGAACTGGCTTATCGGAAACGGAAGCAACCTGAATCCGACATTCATCTGGCTCAGCAATACAACGATTCCTGAAAATTCTCCGGTCGGTACTGTCGTGGGTATATTGAGTCCGCAGGATCCTGACCTGTGTGATAACCACACTTTTTCGCTTGTCAGTGGTTCTCAGTCGCAGGGCAATCCTTCATTTACTATTGTTGGAAATGAATTGCGAAGTAATGGTATCTTCAACTATGAATTTCAAAATGTTTTTAACGTGCGCATTCGCTGCTCTGATCAGAGTGGGGGATATTACGATAAGCCTTACCCGGTCAACGTGACAAATGTAAATGAAGCTCCCACTAGTCTTAGCTTGAACGGAACAACGGTAGCGGAGAATCTTCCCTCAGGTACCAATGTGGGATTGTTTTCTACGACTGATCCGGATGCGGGCAGTACTACTTTTATTTATACACTCGTAAGCGGTATAAATGATCAGCATAACTCGAATTTCACCATCGTAAATAACCAATTGAAGACAAACGCGGTGTTGAATTCCAACAGCACTCCTCAATGTCTGATACGTGTACGTACTACCGACACAGGCGGACAGTATTTTGAAAATCCCTTTAGTATTTCAGTCACTGGAGCCAATGATCCTCCTACGTCAGTTACTTCTACTGCAAATACCTTCGCGGAAAATCTGTCATCCAATTCCACTGTGGCTACTCTCGATGCCATGGATCTTGATCTTAATGATACACATACATTCACCTTGGTCAGCGGAACAGGCAGTACCAATAACGCGCAGTTCAATATTCAGGGAACAAATCTGAGAGCCAATTCTCCTTTCGATTTTGAAACAGCGACATCTTTATCCATACGTATCCGTGCAGTAGATGCTCTCGCGGCTTCCTGTGAAAGTGTTCTTAATTTTACTGTTTCAAATGTGAACGAAGTACCTTCCAATATTCTGCTTAGTTCTTCAACTGTTGCTGAAAACCTCAGCACAGGAACTGCAGTGGGAAATCTCAACTCGACTGATGTTGATGCGGGTGATGTGCATTCCTACACTTTGGTATCGGGAACGGGAAGTACTGACAACACTGCCTTTACACTGAGCGGAGGGCAATTGCAAACCGCCCAAAACCTGGATTTTGAGACTACACCGGTAATGAGTATTCGTATACGCAGTACCGACTCAGGAGGATTATATTTTGAAAAGGTATTCACAGTGAATGTCAGCGATAACAATGATACACCTACAGGTCTGACATCGTCCGCAAATTCACTTCCTGAAAACCTGGTGACTGCTACACCGGTGACAAGTCTCACCGGACTGGATCAGGATGCCGCGGATACGCATACCTTTACACTGGTAAGCGGAATAGGCGATACGGATAATTCCAGCTTCGACATCAGTGGGAATCAATTGCTTTGTATGGTGCCTCAAAATTATGAAATACAAACAACACTCTCTGTCCGTCTGCGGATCACCGACAGCCAGGGTGCCTCTTATGAGCAGCCCTTACAATTTCAGATTTCAAACGAGAATGAAGTACCGCTCAGCCTGGCCATTAGTTCCGATTCCATAGCCGAAAATGAACCCGCTTCATCAATTGTGGCCTATTTGACATCAAGCGATACTGATAGTGCCGACACTCATAGCTACACATTGGTCAGCGGCACGGGAGATACTGACAACGCGTCTTTCATTATTTCCGCTGATGTTTTACTGACATCAGCACCGTTTGATTATGAAACACAGAGCAACTATTTCCTTCGGGTCAGAAGCACCGATGCCGGTGGGTTAACGACTGACAGTGCATTGATCATCCATGTTAGTGATGTGAATGAATCTATTACTTCGCTGTCAGAAAATCAATCAGCAGGTATAAGTATCAGCCCGAATCCGGCCACCTCCAGATTGGAAGT
>CAYHFJ010000218.1:0-5895 GCA_964355885.1 uncultured Flavobacteriales bacterium | reverse complement strand
CCCTACACGACGCTCTTCCGATCTTATCGCCTTACCGGACCATTTATTCATTCGGGAAATCTATATTTGCGCGAAGGAATAATGTTGAATAAACTAACAGCGGAGTTTTGTAAATACAGATGAACAAAACTGGCTTGTTTAAAAGCTCACAATGAAGATATCATATAATTGGATTAAAGAATTTTTGGATGTAAACCTTCCTGTAGAGGAAGTGGCTGAACTTCTGACATATTGCGGACTCGAAGTTGAAGTAATGGAAATATTTCAATCAGTCCCCGGTGGATTGGCCGGACTTGTCATCGGTGAAGTACTCACTTGTGATAAGCATCCCAATGCCGATAAACTCAGCGTAACCACTGTTAGTGTTGGTACTGAAAAAAATTTACAAATTGTTTGTGGAGCATCTAATGTCGCGAAAGGTCAGAAAGTTGTCGTTGCAACCGTTGGCAGTATATTATTTCCTGTGAACGGAGAGTCTTTTGAAATAAGGCAATCAAAGATTCGGGGTGAATTATCAGAAGGTATGATTTGCGCGGAAGATGAAATTGGTATAGGTACCACACATGAGGGAATCATCGTGCTGGAGTCGACTACGCAGGTCGGAATAGCGGCAAAAGAATATTTCGGGATCGAGGAAGATACCATTTTTGAAATTGGTCTTACTCCGAACAGAGCAGATGCAGCATCTCACCTGGGCGTCGCACGGGATTTGTATGCCGTGCTTTCTGCAAAGGACTATATTGTATCTGAACTTATCATTCCTTCAGTCGAAAAGTTAAATACACATCCTGATACCAGTGCCATATCAGTAACAATTGAAAATGCAGATGCCTGTCCTCGTTATTCCGGTGTTACAATCTCAGGGATCAAGGTTGCTGATTCACCTTCATGGTTACAGAACAGGCTCAAGTCAATAGGAGTAAGTCCAATCAACAATATCGTTGACATTACAAATTTTGTACTTCATGAATGTGGACAACCACTTCATGCATTCGATGCAGACAAAATTAAAGACAAAAAAGTTATAGTCCGGACGGCTAAGAAGGATGAAAAATTTATCACACTTGATGAAGTTGAACGAAAATTATTTCCTGAAGATCTGGTAATTTGTGATTCCACGGATCCAATGTGTATTGCAGGAGTTTTCGGAGGAGTATATAGCGGAATTTCTGATTCTACAAAAGTGATTTTTCTGGAAAGCGCTTATTTTAATCCAGCCTACATTCGTAAGACGGGTAAGAAACACGGTTTAAAAACGGATGCCTCATTCAGGTTTGAACGTGGAACAGATCCAAAAATTACGGTTTATGCATTAAAACGTGCTGCTCAATTAATTCAGGAAATAGCAGGGGGAGAGATTACTTCAGATATCATTGATATTTATCCAAAAGTGATTGAACCCGCGGAATTCAAATTCAACCTCGATTACCTGGATAAATTCAGTGGCGACCGGCTGGATCGTTCCAAAGTTAGATCTATACTCCGGTCATTGGGAATTTCTATTCTTAAAGATGATAAGAGCGATCTGCTTCTTCGCATCCCGACTTCCAAAGTTGATGTCTTGCGTCCGGTTGATGTGGTTGAAGAGGTTCTGCGTATCTATGGATACAACCGTATTCCTCTTCCTGCACGTATGCTCTCTTCCCTTCCGGCTATTGTTGGAAGTGATCCGGAGGTGACACTGAACAAAACCGCGGATTACTTGGCATCCAATGGATTCCTTGAAATACTGACCAATTCCCTGGGGAAAAGTCGTGAAAATTACGGGAATGAAAATGATCAGAATTCTGAAGTTAGAATACTCAATCCCCTAAGTCAGGATTTGAGCGTACTCCGGCAGGATATGCTGTATAGTGGTCTTGAAGTTATATCATATAATCGAAATCGTAAGAATCCGGATCTGAGGTTGTTTGAATTTGGAAAGACGTATATTAAAAGTGAGGGCAAGTATGTGGAGAGTTCACGACTGGCATTATATCTCACAGGACGAAAGTTTGAGATAAGCTGGAATGGTGATAAATCACCCGTTGATTTTTATTTTACCAAAGCATTTGTTGAAAATGTTTTACGTCGATGTAAAATTGATCCGGCAACACTATCTTATGAGAATATGACGGATAATCAATTTGCTAATGGTATTCTGATCAGGACAAAAGAGAAAATTCTTGTCAAACTCGGATCTGTAAGAAAAGCGTTACTCAAATCTTTTGATATAGGAAACGAAGTTTTCTATGCTGATTTTAACTGGGATGCAATACAGCGTCTTGCAAGAAAAACGGAAACACAGGTTACTGAAGTTTCAAAGTTCCCTTCAGTACGTCGTGACTTATCGATGGTAATTGATAGCAGGGTAAATTTTTCGCAGATAGAAAATGTTGCGTATAAAACAGAAAGAAAGCTGCTCAAAGCGATTAACCTGTTCGATGTGTATCAGGGCGATAAAATTGAACAGGGAAAGAAATCGTATGCTGTTGCTTTTATTCTATTGGACGAACATCAGACATTAACCGATAAACATATAGACAAAACAATGGATCGACTGATGACAGCTCTGGAAAAAGAAATAGGGGCTGTGATACGAAAGGCCTGATTGATTTTATTAGTAAGCAAATGTAGAACAGACAGTTTTTCTATTGCATAGTTTAGGAGTAATTAACTTCTGAAATTATCGAACTGCAAGGGAATGCCGATGTCTGATTTTTCAAGCATTGACATTATTTTTTGAAGGTCATCAATCTTTTTTCCACTTACTCTTACCTGCTGATCCATGATGGATGGTTGCACTTTCATTCCACTGTCTTTGATTATTTTTACAATCTTTTTTCCGGTTTCTTTATCTACACCTTCTTTTAGTTTGATATCTTTCTTAACCATATTTCCGGAAGCGTAAAGTTCTTTTCCGAAATCAAGGCACATACTGTCCAACCCTTGCTTTACCATACGGCCAATAATGATACCTTCGATTGTTTTAAGACGCATGTCGTTTTCTGTCAGCACATGAATTTCCAGCGTTTTTTTATCCAGTTCAACCGTGGTTTTTGAATTATTAAAATCATAACGCGTCGAAATTTCTTTCGATGCCGCGTTAATGGAATTGTCCAGTTTTTGAATATCAATTTTACTGACTATGTCGAAGGAGGGCATGATGGATGTATAAGTTAGTTGGTTTTTTGTTACTTGATGTGTATCAATAGAAATTTCTATCCACGAAGATAGGAAATCATGGGCTTTTACTGATAATTCTGCTTGTAATTTTCCGGATCTTGTGACATATCTCAGATTATTATATATTGGAATCTCCTATCTTTGCCTTATGAGAAACAGATTAATCTTATTTATTTTATTTTTTGTTTATGGCATTCGTAGCATTTCCGCTCAAGGCCACTTTGACAGGGTAGATACTATTTCTGTGAGGGAAGGATCGCTTAATTTGCTGAATCCCTGGGCAGGAGGGATTAATTTCCCGCTGATGTCTGAGATAGATCTGAATGGAGATGGAATTCATGATCTCTTTGTTTTTGACACACATAATAACCGGATTCTTCCTTATTTAAATGATGGATCCGCTGGAATCAATGCCTGGCATTACGCTCCGGCATATATTCCGAAGTTTCCAATGATTAACAAATGGGCAATGTTGTACGACTATAATTGTGACGGAAAGAAAGATCTCTTCACTCTATCCACATCGCCTCCTTCAGGAATTACCGTTTACAGGAATGATTATACACTTTCAACCGGTCTCCAATGGACGATTGTAAGTTCATTCTTACAAGAGAAATTTGCAACCATTACCACGAATATTTTCGCGAGTGGAGTTTCTATTCCAACCTTCGCTGATATCGATAGTGATGGTGATATGGATATTCTTGGTTTCAATTCTGTACCTGATGGACGCATAGTATATCATCGCAATCTCTCCATGGATGAATTCGGACATTGCGATTCACTGAAGTTTCAGTATGATACCGGTTGTTGGGGAGATTTTTCCTTGAGGATTGGCAGTACTAACTCAGTTAATTGCTTTCATTGTCCCTGCAGGGAAGCATCCCCAACCTTCATACGTTTGTATGAGGATCCAATCACCTATGATCCGACTGAAGCAGCACGCAGGGATGATACCATTTCAAGTGTGTTTGCAATTGACCTCGATGGAAATGGAGCAAAAGAAGTCCTTATTGGTGATGTGTCCGCGAATACAACATTAATGGTTCACAATGGTGGTACACTCTGGGATGCTGAGATGGACACACAAGATGTTGAATATCCTTCTTCAGATGTAAGTGCGTTATTTTACGGATTTCATTTTCATTCATTCATAGACATCGACAATGATTCAAAAAAAGATCTTATTGTAATGGCTAATGAAAATGAAAATATGATAGGGGTTTGGTGGTATAAAAACGGCGGGACGAATTCTTCACCTGTTTTTTCTAAGCACGGGGAAGCATTTTTGCAGGAAGAAATGATTGATGTTGGTGAAAGTGCAAGCCCCGTATTATTTGATTACAATAGTGATGGCTTGCTTGATCTGATTATAGGTGGAAGTGTGTATCAAAGCTCCACCGGAGCATATAAAAACAGTCTGTTTGTTTACAGAAACATAGGTACAAGTCAACGTCCACAGTACGAACTTATCACAGATGACCTGGCTTCAATAAGTCAGTTGGGCTATTCATCACCTATGTTTCCGGCCTTTTCAGATTTAGACGCGGATGGTGACGCTGATATGGTTTTAGGACTTGAAGATGGTACTTTGCAATATTTTAACAATTCAGCCGGTGCAGGAAATCCCGTAAGCTTTCAATTAGCTCTTCCGAATTTTATGGGCATTGATGTGGGGAATGTCGCAACACCGCAGCTATTTGATTTGAATAAAGATGGGAAAATGGATCTTGTCATAGGCGAGAAAAATGGTTTTATTAATTACTTTGAAAATGCCGGTTCAGTTACAAGTGCATTTTTTCCTGTTGTGCCAACGAATGATACTCTAGGTTGCATTGTTCGTCAGTCGCCAAGTTCACCGGATGGTTTTACCGTACCCTTTTTATATGATAGTCTCGGAAAAACACGCTTAGTGGTGAGCAATTTATCCGGGAATATTTTTCAGTATACCAATATTGACGGAAATATTTCCGGTTGTTATACACTCAAAGATTCCGTGTTTCCGTTGTCTGAATCATTCCGCATCAAAGCCAACCTGACCGTGAGTGGGGGAGACCTGAATGCGGATGGACTGACAGATCTGGTTATTGGTCTTGCTTCGGGTGGCGTTCAGATTTACATGCAAAGAGATCCGACTCTTTCGGTCGCTACACTCTCAAAAAATCAGCCTGACTTTCACTTTTATCCTAATCCTGCCAATGATTATTTGCAAATAGTGTTTCATGAGTTCGTTCCTACTGAGAAGGTCTACGTAAGAATTACTGATTGTCTGGGTAAAGAGATGTATGGAAATGATGTTACAGGAAACTCAATGTCTGTCATGACTTCAAATTTCGCTTCCGGTATTTATTTCATTCATGTGAATACTCCTTCTTCCGGTATTTCAAAAAAGCTTCTGATCAATCGTTAAAGATTGAATTTTATTTTTCGAGTATCAACCTTGCTAATTTTTCGGCTTGTACCCGTAATTCTGGAACTGCAGTAGTTTCCCAGAGTGTACCTCTTAATAATGATCCCATCACGAAAGAGCTTTCGAATACAATTCCGTTTGAAGTAATTATCCTTCCCTCTGCTGTAGCATTAACTCCCAATTGCATCTCATCAACATATACTTCTAATGGGGAGTTTTTGTGAATTTTAATTAATCAAAATAAATTGACTTGTAATTATTGTTTGAATTATTAATCAAAAGAAACCATCTTTTATTTAGAGATGTTTATTGTTTGCGAT
>CAYHFJ010000217.1:0-5926 GCA_964355885.1 uncultured Flavobacteriales bacterium | reverse complement strand
TTTACCCAGAGGATTGTATATCTCAACAGATGACAATTTGTTTTCATTGGTACTAATTCTGAATTCTTCATCCGCGGGATTTGGGAAAAGAAAGACAGGCTGAACACGAACCTTTTCTATTCCTGTCGAATTAAGAATAATGTAAATGCAATCTGAATCTGTACATGAATGCTGATCGGCTACTGTCAGACAATAATTTCCTGTGTTGTTTACAATAATCGAACTTGAAGTAGCTCCTGTTGACCATAAATAAGAAGAATAACCTGTCCCTGCATCAAGCAGATAAGTTAGTGCTGGCGAATGAATGGTGTCTACGGAAAACCTGAAGGATAGTGGAAAAAAAGCATTGATCAGCCCCGTTATGGTTAAAGTATCACTGAAATTTGCGAAGTTGCTGATCAGGGTTACATCATAACTACCTGTATCAGTATAGGTATGTTGTGGCGAGAAATTAGTGGAAGTGAATCCGTCTCCAAAATCCCACAGAAATGTAGTTCCATGCAGTGAGTAATTTTGAAATTGAACCGTGAATGGCAGGCAACCGGTAGTGACCAGAGCTGAAAAATTGGATAGGGGTATTGGATTATTGTTGTAGCCAAAAGTAGCCGGTTGTGTAATAAAATTACCGGTTCCGTTGAGTACCCGTGCAAGGCTGATATCAGGGCTTTGCGGACCGAATGATACACTGTCAACTAATTCCAGATCTTCATTCACCAGATATACCTGTTCGCCATTCCCTGAAAATTTAAAATTCGTATGAAAGGTACCTTTATCGGGATTATCATCAGCCCAGATAATTTGATATCCCTGAGCCGGAATGGTGGTGCCGGAAGGGAATCCCCATTTCTTTAAGTTCAGTGGATTGTCGGTTAGATAGTATCCACTGAGATCCTTTGTCTGATTCGAATTATTGTACAGTTCAACCCAATCTTCATAGGCTCCGGAACTATCGGTTACCGTGGCTGAATTAATCGCCATGATTTCATTAATTACCACTGATGTGTCTGAAGCTTTTGATGGTTGCACCAGAAATGCATAGATGTCGTGTTCCGCTCCCGGTGGATCATAACTTACTGTCTTTTGAGAATTATCTGCAATCGCTTCAATATAAAATCGAACCCATGTACCGCCGTCTTCTCCATTGAGTGTTGCACCGAAAATTCCATCGCCCGAAGCAAGATCCTGATGAGCACCATCATCATACATCCTTGTTTTGGCAAACTGACCTGTTAGTCCGGTTGCATAATACAAGTATACCCTGTAAATTCCCGAACTACTGTTTACGGTGGCTCTGACAGTTACATCCTGATTTGAAGCCGGTCGGATGATTGGTGTTTGACCAACAAGTCTTGTTACGTCTGAGATGGCCGGAGGTATGCGGTTAACTTCGGCATCAGAAAGCAGGAGTGCCCTGCGTGTGAGTATATTGTTTTTATGAGTTTGAACTTTATTAATAAAATCGGGATACGTGTAGAGTTTCAGTATATTCTGACTGATAAATGGATCGAGAAGAGTCTTATACGTATCCATTATAGGGAAAAGCATAGCTGTGTCAAGTTCCTCGTCTATGATCGTACGCATGTGGGCAAGGTACCGTTGACGTAAGCCGGGAACGGCAAGTATTTTTGATAAGAGCGGAAAATTAATGTTCGTCGAGTTATAAAATGGACTCATCTGTCCAACTTCAATGGTTTCCAGAACATCATTGCCATCCATTTCAATGGGATGAAAGCGGTTGGTTTCATCTTCATAAAACAGGTAGTAATCATTTTTGCCTTTATGGCAATAACCATCCATATCTGCGAAAGCAATTTCTGTTGCCATAAACCAAAGCGCACGATCGATATCAAGCATTTCTCCCAGTGTGGATTGCATACTACTTGATGAAACTGTATCCAGAGTGATGCATGCTTCCATCAATTTTTCATAAACATCATTTATAGTACTGTGGTTTTCCGTATAATACCAGCTATACTCCACAGGATCATTTCCAAGATTATTCATGGATGCCTTACCGACTGTATCGCTTACGCCCGGACTTCCTATAGGGCGTTTGGCACGAAGTAAGGAGCCCTGATCTGAAGGAAACCATTCCTTGACGAGATCACGATTCACTTGCTGCACATTGGCATAAATTCCCCAGTCCTGACCGTTAATAACTAGATGCGCGAAATTACCCTTAGGTGCCGGGTTGTGTTTTCTTGCTTGTCCTTCGTACATTACTTCTGCAAAAAAAGAAGGATCATTATAGCAATTGTTCAGGTTAAGAGTATTGTATCCATTTATATCCTGCCCTTCAATATATTCATTTAAAGAAATATTAAATGATTTTTTTAAGGAATTGCCTATACGTGTATAAGAAGAATGACCTTTAAATCTGACTCCTACACTATCGTAAACCACTCCGTTAATCATCATTGTTGCCATTATATCATCCCTGCTATAATAATTATTTTCCAGTTGAGTCCAGAAGTCGGGATCAGAAAAGTTCAGATGAATATCATGGATCATTAGCGGTTCGTAGAAACCGGTAGCTGGTTTATTTCCTGTTACAAGTCTTTTTCCATCGGCACTCATTTCCATCATTTCCGGGAATCGCTGAGCAAAAGATGTACCTGCAAAATGAAAGAAGATAGTCGAAATTAAAAATGTAAAATAGACTTTCATTTTCAAAATTGTAATTATACCAACCCTAAAAGTAAGAAAATTGTCTTAAACTAATTACTATTTTTTGTAGGCATATTAATTTGATCCGCGAATATTATTATTCTGTATGTCATTCAAAGGCTGATTGATTTTACTGACAGAATTTGAGTTGATGATACAGGTTATTGCAATTGACAAGCCATTTGAGTAATATCTTCACTTTATATTAGAAAAAAGACACCCTGGAAGGTGTCTCTTTTTGCAAAACGGTTTTTGCTTCTTTAAATCAATTTTTGGTTAAACAGACTCCGCCAGAATTATAATCTTGTTTTTCAGGTTCTCTACAATGCCACCTTTTACATCGAAGGTTTTAACCCCTTCTTTGTCTTTGATCTTAACTTTTCCATTGAGTAAAGAAGAGATTACGGCAGCATGATTTTTCAGCATCTCGAAGCGACCATTGCTGCCGGGAACGGTGACTGAACTTACTTCACCGCTATATATTTTTTTATCGGGTGTGATTATTTCTAGGTGCATCGTGTAGGAAATTAATGGTGAGAAACTTGAAGATTGCTTTTTTGGGAACGGTTATCTTGTCTCCGCAAGTAGCTTTTTCCCTTTTTCGATAGCGTCATCAATTGTTCCGACCAGGTTGAAAGCAGCCTCAGGATATTCATCCACTTCACCATCCATAATCATATTAAATCCTTTGATGGTTTCTTCAATAGGTACAATCACTCCCTTCAATCCTGTGAATTGTTCAGCTACATTAAATGGTTGAGAAAGGAAACGCTGTACACGTCTTGCGCGGTTTACCGTCATTTTATCATCGTCAGAAAGTTCATCCATACCGAGGATGGCGATGATATCCTGAAGTTCTTTGTAACGTTGAAGAATTACTTTTACTCTCTGAGCGGTATTATAGTGTTCGTCGCCGACAATAGACGGAGAAAGGATTCGTGATGTAGAATCCAGTGGATCAACGGCAGGATAAATACCTAATTCAGCGATCTTACGGTTAAGTACTGTAGTGGCGTCAAGGTGAGCAAATGTCGTGGCCGGAGCCGGGTCTGTAAGGTCATCCGCAGGAACATATACTGCCTGCACGGAGGTGATGGATCCACGCTTTGTTGAAGTGATGCGTTCTTGCATCAGTCCCATTTCTGTGGCTAGTGTTGGTTGATAACCTACAGCAGAAGGCATCCGACCAAGAAGTGCCGATACTTCAGAACCTGCCTGAGTAAAGCGGAAGATATTATCGATAAAGAAAAGAATATCACGACCACCTGATTTTTCATCGCCATCACGGAAATATTCCGCAACTGTAAGTCCTGATAAGGCAACACGTGCGCGGGCTCCCGGAGGTTCGTTCATCTGGCCGAACACCAATGTAGCTTGTGATTTAGCAAGTTCTTTCATGTCGACTTTGCTCAAATCCCAGCCACCGTTTTCCATACTGTGCTTGAAAGCATCACCATAACGGATAACTCCTGACTCAATCATCTCTCTCAACAAATCATTTCCTTCACGGGTACGTTCTCCGACACCTGCGAATACAGATAACCCTGCATAACTCTTCGCGATGTTATTAATCAATTCCATGATTAGAACTGTTTTTCCAACGCCGGCACCGCCGAACAGACCGATTTTTCCTCCTTTACTGTAAGGTTCAATCAAGTCAATGACTTTAATTCCTGTCAAAAGTATTTCTGATTCTGTTGAAAGGTCTTCAAATAATGGAGCCTGACGGTGAATGGGCACACTGATCTCTTTAGAAACTTTTCCGATACCATCAATTGCTTCCCCAACAACATTGAAGAGACGACCTTTGATATCTTCTCCTGCCGGCATTTGAATTGGAGAACCGGTGGTACGAACGGCAGTTCCTCTTGTCAGACCATCAGTTGAATCCATCGCGATCGCGCGTACAGTGTCTTCTCCTATATGCTGTTGACATTCAAGCACAAGGGGAGAGCCGCCCGGGCGGTCAATTTCCATTGCATCCAAAATGTTTGGTAAAGTAGTTCCTTCTGTGTCGAAACACACGTCTACAACCGGTCCGATGATTTGGGTAATTCTTCCAATATTAGCCATGATATAATTTAATGAAGTCTTTATTGATTTTGAGAGCGCAAAAGTACTGTTTTAATCGGAAAAAAAAGAGGGATGTTGGTAAAAATATCGGGATCCGGATGGGCTTGGACTTTAATCATAGAAGTTTGATAATCAATGTTATGAAAATTGATAAGGACTGATTGGATTTCAACAGTCTGAATGATTTAATTATTTTTAAATCTGAGAGAATAATCCGGAGGGTATGTAGTCTGCAATTCGGGCTTTCCGGGGCTCTTCTTTTTCTTCCACCCGCTATATTGATATAAAGTATGGTATGCCAAACCGGATTCCTAAAGCATTATAAGTACTTTTTACCCATGCAAACAGGAAAGGTATCCTTCTTACCTTTGTCGATATGATTTCTACTGAAGAACTTTACAAGCTGTTTCAGCAACATCCCATTGTATCCACTGACAGTCGGGCTATTCAAAAGAATTCAATTTTTATCGCATTAAAGGGCCCCAACTTTAACGGCAATGCTTTTGCTGATTTGGCACTGGAACAAGGCGCGGCTTATTGTGTGATTGATGAAGAGAAGTACAGGAAGGATGAAAAATATCTGCTTGTTAGTAATGGGTTGAAGGCTTTGCAGGATCTTGCCAATATGCATCGGAGACAATTGCAAATCCCCTTCTTTGCCATCACAGGATCAAACGGAAAAACAACTACCAAGGAGTTGATCCGGGCGGTACTCTCTAAGAAATACAAGACCCTTGCTACAAAAGGAAATCTTAACAACCACATTGGCGTACCACTTACAATTCTTTCTATTGATAATGATATTGAATTTGCTGTAATTGAAATGGGTGCGAATCATGAAGGAGAAATTGCAAGTTATTGTCGGATTGCTGAACCGGATTATGGATTGATTACAAATGTTGGAAAAGCACACCTTGAAGGCTTCGGTGGTTTTGAAGGAGTGAAGAGAGGGAAGAGAGAATTGTATCATTGGCTGGATGAGCATGGAAAAATGATATTCATGAATGGGGACAATGAATATTTAGGAGAAATGGCTTCCAGTATTGATCCCAGAAAGTTTGTGTTCTATGGTACTAATCCGGCATTCAATACTTTTGCGGTTTTGAAAAAAACCCAACCATTTCTTGAAATATCCTGGATGAGTGGTAAACAACAAGGTCATCATACCTCTCAATTGATAGGAGAA
>CAYHFJ010000216.1:0-5960 GCA_964355885.1 uncultured Flavobacteriales bacterium | reverse complement strand
CCTGAGATAAGAGAAAAAATCGATCCCATCGAGAGTGAGGTCATTTTCTTTAAACCCGAATCGAGCGATTGGTATAATCCTCTTAGAGAGGGCAAAACGATTAAGGGACTGGCCTCGGAATTCAACACTGAGATCAGAAATATATTGAAACGTCAGTTGATTAGGTCGATGATGATTTTTCCTATCATGCATCAGAATAAACACACACTATGGGGTTTTGTTGGATTTGCCGCTTGCAATGAAGATCACATTTGGACACACTCAGAAGAAACTGTTCTGGGAATGTTGGCTTACAACATAGGCGGAGCTATTCGTAGACAACAAAGTCAGCAAGAATTAAAGGATGCCCTGGAATTAGCCAAAACTGCCGATCGTGCCAAAAGTGAATTCCTTGCTTCGATGTCGCACGAGATACGTACCCCAATGAACGGTGTGATAGGCATGACCAGTTTGTTACTACTCACAGATCTAACTGAAAATCAGCGTGATTATGTCAATATAATTGAAAACTCCGGAGAAAGTCTGATGAACATTATCAATGAAATTCTTGACTTTTCAAAGATTGAAACCGGCCATTTGGAGCTTGAAGAAAATGCATTTGATTTGAGGCTATGTGTGGAGGATGTCTTGGATTTGATGTCACCGAAGGCTCTTGAGAAGCATATTGATCTCATGTATTTTATTGATCCTGAGGTTCATCAATTTATATTTGGAGATGGATTCAGACTCCGGCAAATCATTGTCAACCTTGTCAGTAATGCCATTAAATTTACCGAAAATGGAGAAATTTTAATATTCATATCTCTCCATTCAAATAAAAACGGCAGGGTTATTCTTGAGTTCTCAGTCAAAGATACTGGCATTGGAATACCTTCCGATAAAATTGAACTGCTCTTTTCACCTTTCACCCAGGTTGATGCCTCCACAACAAGAAAATATGGAGGTACCGGATTGGGTTTGGCTATTACCTCCAGTTTGATCAAATTGATGAAAGGTCAAATATGGGTCAACAGCGAATTTGGAGTTGGCTCCGATTTCAGGTTTACCATCCAAACAAGTTTTTCTGCACCTACAGCAGAAGTGAATAAGGTCAATCAATCACTTCTTTCGTTGGACAAAAAATCAGTTTTCATTGTGGATGACAATGCCACCAACAGAAAAATTCTGAGACTACAATGTGAACAATGGGGACTACAAGTTAAGACCTTTCAATCAGGTAAAGAATTGCTTGAATCAATTCATGACAATCAATTTGATGCCGGAATACTGGATATGCAGATGCCGGAAATGGATGGAATCATGCTTGCAAGAGAGATAAGAAAAGAGTATAATCCCCAACAACTTCCTCTAATCATGTTAACATCAATTGGTTATATTACAGAATCCAATGAGCTTGCAAACCTGTTTTCCTTTAATGTCAACAAACCCATAAAACATTCTCAACTATCAGAAATATTACAAAAAATTCTATCCCCTTCCGAAAAAGCAGCCGCTGTTCCAAAGAAAAGCAAACAGGAATTAAGTGAAGTTTCAATAAAATATCCTTTTCAAATTTTGGTGGCCGAAGACAATATAATCAATCAAAAGTTGATCAGAAATATTTTTGAGTTACTTGGATACAAAATGGATATTGCAGCCAATGGACTTGAGGCTATTGATTCTCTGCAACGCAAAAATTATGATCTCATTTTCATGGATATTCAAATGCCTGAAATGAACGGTTATGAAGCAACAAGGATTATCATTCAGAGTTCAATGGGAACAAGGCCAGTGATCATTGCCATGACAGCAAATGCGATGCGTGGTGACCGGGAAAAATGTATAGAAGCGGGAATGGATGATTACATTACGAAACCATTAAGGGTAGACGATCTGATTAAAATGATCGAATTCTGGGGCAAGAAAAAATTCAGCAACATAGAGACGTAAACCGAACCAATTCATGAAAAAATCATATCTCCAAATAATAAAGCTGTTAGACGAATTTTCCTCTTCATTTTCAAGAATTGGAACACTTCAACAGATGGCTCTTGCTGTTGAAGAAATTCTGGAAGAGACTTATGGAGTCGAATATACCGGACTTTACTTATTCGATCCATTTGAAAAGCGGTTAAAATTGCTACAGGCAAAGGGTTTCAGCAAAGAGGAATTTCTTGCAGCCGAAGAGTCCGCATTAAACAGACATCCAGGGTTGGTCTTCAGAACCGGTAAGATGCTGTATATTCCTGATACCTTGCTTGATAAAGATGAATTATCCAAATCGAGTCAGCGTTCATTTGAGGTTAGATCGCGGCTGTACCTTCCAGTAAAGAATGGGGATGAAGTAGTAGGAGCATTTGGAATTGTCGATTCACAACCTAATGCATATAATGATGATGATATTGCCATTTTATCCTTTATATGTAATCTTTCCGGAGCATTGTATGCCAATATTCTCAATCAGAATGAGCTGAAGAATATGGCGCTCATTGCCAAAGAAACAGCGAATTCGGCAGTCATCGCCAATAAATCAGGAAAAATCGAATGGGTTAACAAGGCCTTCACAAAGATTACGGGGTACACACTTGAAGAGGTAAAAGGCAAAAAACCGGGAGATTTCCTTCAGGGCAAGGAAACAGACAAAAGAACCGTGGCAATGTTGGCTGATGCAATTAATAATAAGCAATCTATTGAAGTTGACATAATAAATTATTCAAAAACTAAAAGGAAATATTGGTTAAATCTTCAGATACAACCAGTTTTTGATAGCTCAGGAGAATTAGAATATTATATATCGATTCAGAAGGAAGTTACCAAAGGGAAAGAGATCGTAGAAGAGCTGAGAAAAAAGGAGGCACACTATACCAAATTGGTATCCAACATCAATGATGTTATTGTTATCATTGATAAAGATGGAATTAACAGCTACAAAAGTCCAAATAGTGAAATGCTTTTTGGGTGGAAAGCTGAAGAATTGGTTGGACGAAGTGCATTGGAAAATATTCATCCGGAAGACCGGGAATCTGCACTAAAACTTTTGAGTGAATTGGGTGAATCCAATATTCCCAAATCAATAGAATTCCGTTACCGATGCAAGGACGGCCATTATACCTGGGTCGAATATACCGCAAGTAATCTAATGAATGATCCGGATATCAACGGCTTCCTTGGTAGTTATCACGATATCAGCATTCGCAAAATAGCTGAAGAAAAACTCAGGGAAAGTGAATCAAAATTCAATAAAATATTTGACAGTAGTCCGGCACTTATGTATCTGGTAAAAGTTTCCGACCGCCGTATATCAGCAGTCAATGACACAATGGTACAAAAGACAGGGATGTCTAAAGAAGAAATGATCGGCAAGTTGGTTTCAGATATTCCAATGCTGGCTTTTAATGATGGTAAATCCGAGATTCTTTCAGAGCTACAAAAATACCAACGTATTGAGAAGATGGAAGTTCAGATTACCACCATTCATGGCGAAATACTGGATGGGATTCTATCCCGGGAAATAATTGAGTCGTACGACCAGGAATATTTTTTGGTGCTAATCACAGATATTACTGATATTAAGCTCACAGAAAACAAATTAAGAGCCAGCGACTCCCGCATTCAGGCTATTACTGATTCGGCACATGATGCCATATTAATGATGGACGATGAAGGACATATTTCCTTTTGGAATCCTGCAGCTGAACGCATTTTTGGTTACTCACAGGAAGAGTCAATTGGCAAAAAACTTCATGCCTTAATTGTTCCTTCACGATACCACGAGGCACACCACGTGGCATTTTCAAAATTCCTACAAACAACTGAAGGTCAGGATATTGGAAAAACGCTTGATTTGCAAGCAATCAAAAAAGATGGCGAAGAGATTTCAATTCAAATGTCTCTATCTGCTATAAATGTAAATGGGGTCTGGCATTCCGTTGGAATTCTTCGAGATGTGAGTGACTACAAACGAGCTGAAGAGGATTTGAACAAACTATATCGTGCGGTAGAACAGAGTCCTGTTATGACTTACATAACCGATTTGAATGGATTGATCGAATATGTTAACCCTAAGGTTCTGGACGTTACTGGATACTCAAAGGAGGAGATTCTTGGTAAAAATCCAAGAATCTTTGGTTCAGGCGAAAAATCGAAAAAGGAATACGCCAATCTATGGCAAACTATAAGTTCGGGAAAAGAATGGAAGGGTGATTTTCACAACAGGAAGAAAAATGGAGAACTTTATTGGGTAAAAGCCTCACTTTCACCTGTCTTTGATATCAGTGGTAAATTATCTCATTACATTGCTGTTGAAGAAGACATTACACAACAAAAGGAAAATTTTGAAATAATCCAGATTGCCAATCTTCGATTCAGGTCTCTCATTTCGAGCATGCAATCTGCTGTTATGGTAGAAGATGAGAACCGAAAGATTATCCTGGTTAATCAGGCATTTTGCAATTTCTTCTCAATACCACATCTTCCAGATCAGCTGGTAGGAGCAGATTGCGCCGATTTAGCTGAGCAGGCAAAATTTTCTTTTTCGGATCCGGACAAGTTTGTCCAGGATATCAATAAAACTTTGGAGATACATCAGATAGTTACCGATTTTGAGATACGAATGGTTAATGGAAAAACTTTGGAGCGTGACTTTATTCCCCTAGATGACACAGAAAAAAAGAACCACGGTATCTTATGGATATTCAGGGATATTTCAGACCGAAAAAATTCAGAAAGTAACCTGATGCGCCAGAGTCAGATATTAAGCGGAACTGCTCAGGCAATGAACTATCTTTTAACGCTTAATGATCACGATCAAGCTATTCAAAAAGCACTTGAGACAATTGGATTAGCAACCGGGGTAGATCGAGTTTATATTTTTGAGAATAGCATGGATGCAAAAACCGGAGAAGCATTCTTTAGTCAGCAATTCGAATGGACTGCCAGAGGAATTGTGCCGCAAATCGGAAATCAGGAGCTTCAAAATATGCCCTATTCTCAAAATTTCCCAAATTGGTACAATACGTTAAAATCTGGAAAAACTGTTTCAGGACTAACCGAAAGTTTTCCGGAGAATGAGCGCTGCATCCTGGAAGATGAAGATATAAAATCAATCATGGCTGCTCCAATATTTGTAGATGAACAACTTTGGGGAATGGTGGGTTTCGATGATTGTTCCATTGGCATTGAATGGTCAACCAACGAAATATCAATCATTACTGCTCTTGCCGGAAGTCTGGGTGGTAGTATCTCAAAAAGAATTGTTGAGAATGAACTAATAGAAGCGAGACATGTAGCTGAATATGCGACCAAAACAAAATCGGATTTTTTGGCTACTATGAGCCACGAAATCCGAACCCCTATGAATGGAGTGATTGGCATGACCAGCCTGCTGATGCAAACAGAATTGGCTGCCGATCAAAGAGAATATGCAGAAACAATCAGGATCAGTGGGGAATTATTGCTGGATGTCATCAATGATATCCTGGATTTCTCAAAGATTGAATCAGGAAAGATGATCCTGGAAGAGCAACATTTTGATTTGAGACTTGCTATGGAAGATGTCCTTGATCTGGTAACCTCTTCGACCTATGAAAAGAAACTAGGACTCTACTTTCAGGTTAATCCCAGCATCCCTCAAAGAATTACCGGAGACTTGACCCGGTTACGCCAAATATTGGTCAACCTGGTTGGAAATGCCATCAAATTTACGCTCAAAGGTGAAGTGGTCATTCGGGTTAACCAGCTTGAAATATCAGAAGAAAAAGCAATTCTTGAGTTCAGTATCCGGGATACAGGAGTAGGCATACCTCAAGAGAAAATTGGATTACTTTTTAAACCATTCAGTCAGGTTGATGCCTCTACCACCAGAAAATTCGGAGGAACAGGTTTGGGTTTAGCCATATGCGCAAAACTAATTGGATTGATGAATGGCAAAATTTGGGTCAAAAGTGAAGTTGGACAAGGAACCGAATTCTTATTTACGATTC
>CAYHFJ010000215.1:0-6002 GCA_964355885.1 uncultured Flavobacteriales bacterium | reverse complement strand
AATTATTGGATTGATCGGAACTTTAATACTTGTTGGAGGAAATAATGCGACACTGGAGAATGGTAATCCATGGTATGCAGGTTACATTGTGCTGGCAACGGTATGTTATGCTTTCAGTGTGAATATCCTGCGCTACAAATTGGCCGACATGGGTTCAATTATGATCACCGGTTTTGCTTTGATGTTCGTTGGAATACCTATGGGCATATACCTTTTTTCAACCGACTTCATTCAACGAACAACAGAAGTGCCCGGCGCGGCTTATAGCCTGAGTGCTGTGTTGATATTAGGAATTTTCAGCACAGCTATTTCCACGGTATTATTTAATCGCTTGATAAAAATTGCCGGAGCATTGTCAGCCTCCTCCGTGACCTACCTGATTCCCCTGGTAGCCATGATCTGGGGTTTTTATGATAGCGAGAATTTAGGAATCATTCATCTTCTGGGCTTGGGAGCTATCCTTGCAGGGGTTTACCTGATAAATAAGAGGATTTGAAATAACACACAGTTGACACGGATCAGAAAGAAAAATTAATAGCACACGGATGACACGGATCGTGCGGATTTACACGGATCTATATATCATTTTCTTTGTGCCCTTTGTGTAATCCTCTGTGCCCTTTGTGGTAATTTTTTTTTTCAGCTATTAAGTCTAAACCTAAGCCTCAGGAACTTAAAATAAAAAACATAATAGCACACGGATGACACGGATCGTTCGGATTTACACGGATCTATATATCATTTTCTTTGTGCCCTTTGTGTAATCCTTTGTGCCCTTTGTGGTAAATTTTTTTGTCAGCCAATACCCATACCCGAAGCTTCCGGTTTAGCTGTCCAGCAAATCACTTCCCACTCATTTCAGTAAAGTACTTGAAGAAAAGAGGAATAGTCTCAATCCCCTTCATGAAATTAAATACACCGTAATTTTCATTTGGAGAATGGATAAGATCACTATCCAGTCCAAACCCCATTAACACAGATTTTAAACCCAACTCTTTTTCGAACAGTGCGACAATCGGAATACTACCACCACCCCGTGTCGGGATAGGCTTCTTTCCAAAAGTTTCTTCCATTGCCTTACTTGCCGCCTTAAACGCGACAGAATCAGTTGGCGTTACGACTGGCTCTCCTCCGTGATGTGGAGTTACCGTAACCTTTACAGAAGCAGGAGCAATTTTTTCGAAATGTTTCTTGAATATTTCAGTAATCTTTTCAGAGGATTGATTGGGAACAAGACGCATACTAATCTTTGCAAATGCTTTTGCGGGTAATACAGTCTTAGATCCTTCCCCTGTATAACCACCCCAGATACCATTGAGTTCCAGAGTAGGGCGGATGCCAGTACGTTCCAGACTGGTATATCCTTTTTCACCTCTTACATCTTCTACACCGAGATCTTTTTTATATTCATTAAGGTCAAAAGGCGTTTTATTTAATTCTTCTCTTTCAGTTTTAGTTAATTCCAGAACATCTTCGTAAAACCCCGGAATCGTGATGTGGTCATCCTTATCTTTCATGGAAGCAATCATCTCACAAAGCACCTGAATAGGATTTCCTACAGCACCCCCATAAACTCCGCTATGCAAATCCCGATTTGGGCCACTTACTTCTACCTGAACATAACTTAATCCACGCAAACCTGCTTCGATGGAGGGAATGTCATTCGCTATAATGGAAGTATCTGAAATCAGGATTACATCTCCCGTCAATCGGTTTTTATTTTCTTTTACCCACTTCCCCAAATTAGAAGAACCGACTTCTTCTTCCCCTTCAATCATGAACCGCACATTACAAGGCAATGACTTGGTCTTCATCATGTACTCGAAAGCTTTTATATGCATAAAGACTTGTCCCTTATCGTCACATGCCCCACGCGCATAGATTTTTCCGTTTTTAATAATTGGCTCGAAGGGCGGATTGTCCCATAAATTTAATGGATCAGCAGGCTGAACATCGTAATGTCCATATACAATTACTGTAGGTAATTTGGTGTCGATAATTTTTTCTCCGTATACAACAGGATGTCCGGCTGTTTTACATACTTCGACCTTCTCAGCTCCGGCTTCTTCCAGTTTAGATTTGATATACTCGGCTGCACGAGCAACGTCTTTCTCGAATTTACTATCTGCACTTACAGAAGGTATGCGTAATAGTTCAAACAATTCATCCAGAAATCTTTTTTCGTTTGTTTTAAGATACTCTTGTGTTTCTCCCATGTTATATTTTAATTTAATAAAATTTACAGTATTATATTATTGTCAAATCATTCTTTTATTAACTCACCAGCACGCTTCCTGTCATTTCATCTGGTTGCTTCAACCCCATTATAAACAGAACCGTCGGTGCCAGATCTGCAAGCCTGCCGTTTTTTATTTTCTTATAGTCCCTGTCAATTAAAAAAAGAGGAACCGGATTTTTAGTATGCGCGGTATTCGGTGAACCATCATCATTGATCATATATTCCGCATTTCCATGATCAGCAGTGATCAGAAAAGAATACCCATTTTTAATTCCTGTTTCAACAACCCGCTTTACACATGCGTCGACAGTTTCCGCGGCTTTGACTACCGCGGGGAAAAAGCCGGTATGACCTACCATATCCGTATTGGCGAAATTCAGGCAGACAAAGTCCGGCTTACCGGATTCAAGTTCTTCACAAATGGCATCGGTTACTTTTACAGCACTCATCTCAGGCTGCAAGTCGTAAGTGGCTACTTTGGGAGAAGGAACTAAAATCCTTTTTTCTCTTTCGAAAGGTTTTTCTCTTCCGCCGGAAAAGAAAAAAGAAACGTGTGGATATTTTTCTGTTTCAGCAATTCGTATCTGAGACTTACCTTTTGCTTCCAGAACTTCACCCAGTGTATTTTTCAGGTTGTCTTTATCGTAGACTACGTGAACATTCCGGAATGTGTCATCATAGTTAGTCATTGTCACATAGTATAAGTCCATGTGGCTCATGTTTTGCACATGGAAATCTACTTGGGTCAATGCCATTGTGATTTCACGACAGCGATCAGTGCGGAAATTAAAACAGATAACCGCGTCTCCCGGTTCTATCTTTGCCAAAGGTATATTGTGTTCATCAACAACTACGACGGGTTCAATAAATTCATCTGTAATATTTTTGGCGTATGAGTTTTTCAGTGAAACAATCGGGTCATTTGCAGGAATACCAATGCCATGCACAAGTAGATCAAAGGCTTTTTTTATTCGCTCCCATCTTTTATCCCTGTCCATTGCATAATACCGGCCTATAACAGATGCGATCTTTCCTGTCGAATTGATGAGGTGTTTCTCCAATTCAACAAGATAACCCAAACCGCCCTTGGGATCGGTGTCACGTCCATCCGTGAAAGCGTGAATAAAAAAGTCTTTAACCTTATATTCAGACGCAAGATCGCAGAGGGCTTTCAGGTGATTAATATGAGAGTGAACACCACCATCTGATACCAGACCGATGAGGTGCAATTTTTTATTGTTCTTTTTTACATACTCCATTGTATCAAGGAGTACTTTTTGCTTTTGAAATTTATTTTCTTTTATCTCTACATTTATTTTAACAAGATCCTGATACACGATTCGTCCGGCACCAATATTCAAATGACCGACTTCAGAGTTTCCCATTTGTCCTTCAGGAAGTCCTACATCTTCACCGGAGGTGACAAGTTCTGAATTGGGACTGGAATTATAGAGCGAATCAAAGAAGGGTGTACCGGCTTTGAAAAGCGCATTTGCTTCGGTTTCGGGGCCTTTTCCCCAGCCGTCCATAATAATAAGGACTACTTTTTTATTCATATATAGAAAATGGGCTTAAAGGGTTGACTTCAATTTTTTGGAACCGCAATTTACGAAATACCATGCTGATAAAGGCTTCTTTCCTTTAAAAATTGTTCTAAAATTAAGCCGGATTTGACTTAAAATCAGCACAAATGATTGTTCCCTGTGGTATGTTATCCAGGACTGTAATTTTTCCTTTGTGTCCTTCAACGACATGTTTCACAATAAATAAGCCTAACCCTGTGCCTTTTGTCTGACGTGTCTCTTCTTTGCCGATTCGAAAAAATTTCTGAAAGATTTTTGTTTTAAATTCGTCAGGTATTCCGATTCCTTCGTCACTAACACAAAGACGAATGAAATCTTTAGTGGATTCCAGCTTCACACCAATTGATTTTTCTTCCGGTGAATATTTCCAGGCATTTTCCAGAAGATTTGATAACAGAAGATGCAAGGCATTTTTATCTCCCATAATATGTATACCGTCTTGAATTTGCATATTAATCTTTTCGTGATTCGGGACGGTTTGAAACTTCTGAGCAATTAGTCGAACGAAAGCCGAAAGATTTATATCCTCTAAATTGAAAGAATAACCTTTGTGGTTTATCAGGTTTGCCAGAAGCGCGTTTTCAACAAGATTATTCAAACGTTCAGTATCGTAGATAGCATTGTTGATGAAAGATATTTCTTTTTCTCTTTCCAGATTGTGACGAAGGATTGTCTGAAGGTATAATTTTATAGAAGCCAGCGGCGACTTAAATTCATGTGTGATCGAAAGTAAAAAGTTCTTTTGCTGTCGTGCCAGATCCACTTCTTTTTTAAATGCTTTAATGGAGAGCGTGGAACCCAATACGAGAAGTATCAGGAAAACACTACCCTCTCCAATGACCATCCAACGACGTTGTTTTATCTTTTCTTCCAGATATTGGATTTCTTTCCGCTGACTTTCCTTGGATTCGGATTTCAGTCGTACATTTTCTATTCGATGATCAATAACCTCATTATTCAGATCTATTAATAAATAAGCCCACCAGCAAAACTGAACAAGAATATAAGTAGCAAGAATATATAAAAATAAAATGGGTCGCATAATCGACCCTAATGTACTAAGAATAAACAATAGTTGTTACAGCTTCAATAATTTTCAGTTGGCTGTTTTTTAATTCTTTGAAAATGGTTATTCTTCCTGTGTTTAAGATAGAATTTGCGAAACAGGAAGTACAGAAATACAAAACTCATAAGATCCTTATTCCTGAAAATTGTACCGTGTCATATTCCCGTCAACTCTTTTTAATACCTGCCAATGGCCATTCTCATCCAGCCTTTCAAGGACATAGTATTCTACGCCGTTTTCCCACCCTGTATAAGGGGACCATTCTAATTCCACCTGGCGTGCCTCATTCATTTCGCCGCGAAGTAAAATGGATGATGTCAATGGGCTCAGATCTTCCAGGATATTACAGGTATTAATGACAAGAATCTTATAGTAATAATGATCCGACTGGACATTTACATTATAGTCCATAAAATCATGTTGTACAGAAGGCACAGATGCGACATACGAATAATTCACTTCGTCGGTTGATCTGTAAATGTCATATTGTGCTACTTTGTCAGGCTGCACTGTTGGAGGAAGCCATTCAGTGAGCACCGTTTGATTTTGCACTACCGTGGAACGGATTACATCTACTACCTGATCCGCAAATAAGTTCAGTGGATATGTTTTCGAGGTGTCACTGAAGGAAGTATACGTCGTGCCACAAAGGTCGGTGGCCATTATCTTGTATGAGTATGGATGAGGACAGTCAAATGTTGTATCAGTGTAAGCAAGTGAATCTGCAGAGACGGTACAAAGATACTGCGGAGAATCTCCACGCTCATACCTGTAAATTTGATAACTGCTGACCGGACATCCGGTGTAGGCTGTCCAGGTAACACGAATATCTTTATTTAAACGGACCGATGACACATTGATGGTAGTATGTGCAGTCAGACGATGCAGCGGTATGGCGTTTCCGCAGATGTCAAGTGCCTGCAATTTATAAGTATAGGTGTTCTGAAGAGTATTCAGGCCTTGATCTTTGTAAGATGATTCAAGGGCGAAAGTGTTCTGGATATTGGTTTCAGTATGAATAACTTCATATTGATTTGTAAAAACATTTAGCCGGTAAATAATATAGGCAGCAAGGTCTAAAGCAGGATTATTTTCCCAGATTATTTCTACATCA
>CAYHFJ010000214.1:0-6072 GCA_964355885.1 uncultured Flavobacteriales bacterium | reverse complement strand
TACAATAAAAATAGCCCGCGAAAGGGAAAATATTGGTAATGATTATAAATTTATCGGAATAGCTCAGGATGTACCTGAAAAATGGAATGAATTTTCACGTCATCCTGTTTACAACGCTGCAAAATACCTGAACTGGAAGCTGGATCCGGCTTTGACGGGTTTTCAAGTGGCCGGAACGACCCATAATTACCCGACCTTCAGAGAAGGATGGTTTCGTTTTATGTTGGCATTACGAGACCGCTTAACAGCTGAATTTCCGGATCGAAAAATACGGTTTTTTGAAGAACCTTGGACAGTTTGGAGGGACGGCTACTGCGGTTGGTGGGGATATTGGGTTGATTCGGTGTATGGAGCACCATTCCTGACAACGGATGAAAAAAAGAAAATTGTCGGTGATTTGGTGTCGATGGAGGGACCTTTTATCGATGAACTGAGCGACCAAACCATGCTGAATAAAGTATCCACCTTAGGAATAACGGATGCTAATTTAGCCAGCTCATCTCCTAACCTCGAAAACCTCTATTTCGATCTTACGAATCCTGCCACACACCTCAATTATCTTGGCAAACTGGCCATAAAAGGAATGTGGTTTAATTCGTATGGCCGTTTCGATGGTGGTGCCACAACGATCAAACAACGGTTGCCACAACTCACCCTTTCCCGCTTACTGGTTAACTGGCAAAACCTTTCCATGATACCGATTGCGAATAGAACTTGGGATGCTGCTAATCAGGTTTATGATAGTCCAAACGGCCATGCCGACCGAGATATTATTTACGGCAAGGAGCCACGCAGCGGCAAATATTTCGTCGTATGGGTCAATAAATCGGGCACGATGAAACTGCAAAAGGGGGAGAAACTAGTTTCGGCGAGGGCCGCCAATGAATATTATGAGGAGAACGGAGCCAACAGTTCGGATGCCACAAGCAGCCTCATTACCAATCAGGAGACCATCACGCTTTCAGGCACAGGAAAGCTTAATCAATGCTATATTATCACTGTTTCAAAATAGTTGCATAATAAATGAAGTCAAATACCACTGCCAAAACGGACAAACCGGTCATTTATTTGGAAGGATTCAATGACTCTGCCAATACAATTCAAGTTATGACTAAAAAGAATCACAGTTTCATTCTAATTCTTATGCTGCTGATAGTAGCACAAAATATTTTCGGAAATGTCAATAAAAGTGACTCACAGTCTAAACGAAAATTGATTTCCCTGGATGGCATTTGGCAAATTGCAGAAGGCGGAATGGAAAAAATACCCGAAAAGTTCGATCGCGAAATAATCGTTCCGGGGCTGGTTGATATGGCCAAACCTGCATTTATCGAACCTGGTCCCAAAGTTGCAATTCCCAGTACTTTTTTTCAGAAAGATCCAAGAAGAGACGCATTCTGGTATCGCCGGACTTTTATTATTTCTGAGCCAATTTCGGAAATAGTACTATTAAGGATTAGAAAAGCAATGTATGGTACACGTGTGTTTCTCAACGGCAAATTAATTGGAGATCATGCTCCCTGTTTTACGCAGGGTTTTTTTGACTTGAAAAATGCCATTAAAATTGGTGAAAATGAGTTAATCGTAAGAGTTGGAGCAGACCGTGATGCGATATCAGGGTTGGTTGAATCGGGTCAGGATATTGAGAAACAAAGATATATCCCCGGTATTTATGATAATGTAGAGTTAATAATGTCAGGGGCTCCACACATTTTAAATGTTCAGGCTGTCCCTGATATTGAAAATAAATCTGTTTCTGTACACACTTGGATAAAGAATACAGGCAAGCCAGTTAAAATACATGTAATTGTTCGTGAATTAATATCCGGAAAGATTGCCGGAGTCGCAAACAGTATCATCCCTGCAAATGAATCAGGAAAGGATCAAACTGGTCATGTGGGCATTCCAATAAAAACATGTCAGCTTTGGTCACCTGAGCACCCATTTCTCTATGATATCGAGGTAAATAGTAATGCTGATAGTTATTCCACTCGTTTTGGAATGCGTAGTTTTCATTTTGATACAGCGTCCGGCAGAGCTATTTTAAACGGGAAACCCTATTTTATGAGGGGCACCAACGTAAATATACTTCGTTTTTTTGAAGATTCAGTGCGCGCGAACAAACCGTGGGATGAAAAATGGGTACGAAATTTATTCACAAAATTTCGTGATATGCATTGGAATTCTATGAGACTTTGCATTGGTTTTGCACCTGAATTCTGGTATCGAATTGCCGACGAAGAAGGTTTTTTAATACAGGATGAATATCCTATTTGGTATGGATCCGATTTCAAACCTGCTTGTTTTAAAGCAGATATTTTGGCTGTACAATTTCGGGAATGGATGGAGGAGCGTTGGAATCATCCTTGTGTGGTAATTTGGGATGCTTGTAATGAAACATATTCACCCGAAACAGGCAAGGCAATTAAACAAGTTCGGTCGCTCGATTTTTCTAATCGTCCTTGGGAAAATGGCTGGTCAGAACCTGTTGCAGAGAACGATCCCGCAGAATGTCATCGTTATCACTTTATTTTTGGACCAAATCAACCTTTTCGTATGCGTGATCTTGCCAATGATGATGGAGGCAGAGATAAAATACTTAAAGCCCGTAAGAATGATAAAATTAAGAATCCATTGATAATTAATGAGTATGGCGGATTATGGCTCAACAGAAATGGCACTTCCACAACCCTCTCTGAAAAACCAATTAGTTATCTGACAAATCCTTCAACTACAGTTGCTCAAAGAAGATTGTTGTATGCCCGAAACATGGCCGCTTTAACAGAGTATTTCAGGGCTCACAGGCATTTGGCTGCTCTTATGCATTTTTGTTCACTTGGCTATTCGCGTAACGATGGACAAACAAGTGATGATTGGATCAATGTGGATAGCTTAACCTGGGAACCGGATTTTTACAGCTATGTTCGTGATGCTTTTGCTCCAATTGGTATTATGCTTAATTTTTGGGAGGATGTATTACCATTCGGCAAAATCCAGCAATTCCCGATTATAATTTACAACGATCTTGAAAAGAGCTGGCAAGGTGAAGTACTATTCAAACTTAAACGTGGTAATGAAATAGTTTTTTCCCAGAAATTACCGGTTAAAGTGGATGGTTACGGAACATCTAAAATTAATTTCAACACTACAATACCCCAACAAGCATCGGATTATCAGGCAGAAGCCACACTTATTAAAACTCCATGCGGTTCAGTTTCAAGTTTGCGTGATTTTTCAGTATTGACTCCTATTCAGAATGATGAACGTAGAAATCTTGCTCAGGGAAAATTGGTTAAAACATCTTCAGTATTCAAAAATGATAGCACCTCACATGGGGGGAAATTAGCTGTTGATAATAACCTGAAAACCAGCTGGAGACCTGAAAATGGAGGTAATTCTCAATGGCTTGCAGTGGATCTTGGTGCAACTCAAACAATTTCTAATGTTGTTTTGTCATGGTGGTGGAATGTATCCCCAGTATCTTATCTTATTCAGGTTTCTAATGATGGTAATGTTTGGAATACTGTTTATTCTTCTGTCCAAAAAACCTATTTAAGTACTTGTACCAGTCATTTTGCATCAAATCAAGCTCAATGGATTCGTATCTTCTTTATTGGCAATGGCAATGCCAATGACAAAGATACAGCCTATTCTATTTCTGATTTCGCTGTTTATCGCTGAATTGTCTATCTGCAAATTTATACATCATATGTTGCAGGAAGTAAAAGAAAAACGAAAACTAATAAATTGAATTACATTTTTTAAATTAATGATTATGAATAATTTAATGATTGCTATAGCACTGTTTCTTCGTTCAGTAAATGTTTTTGCAGAGAAATTCAGTACTAAAATTCAGTCCTTCTTTAAAATGAGAATAACGATATGTTTTATCTTTTTGATTTGCTTCAGTTGTTTATCCTTAAAATCACAACATACAAATACTAAGATTCTGAAAAGCGAATTGGACTACCGAATTGAAATGGCTACAAATCGCTTGTTGCATGGTAAAGAGCCAGAGATAACTAAAGATTTTATTTTGGCTTGTGTAACGCTTAACCCAAAATTCAATCGCCGGTTTACCGAATTCAGCGGTGATCAAAGCGGACGGTATCTGAGTGTTTTTTCGAAGTTGAAGGTTGCCGATAATACGATAGATATGAAGCAATTGGCAAAAGAAATCATTGCAACTCAAAAATCTGACGGACGGTTTGGCACGGATACCCTTGTCTTTGAATCATCAAAATTACAAGGCAGCCATATGGCCCTTTTATGGGGTAACGGACGTTTACTTACTGGTTTAATGGATTATTATGAAGCGTATAACGATAAAGATGTCTTAAATTCTGCCGTAAAATTGGGCGATTTCCTGATATCAGTTACGGAGAGTTGTATTCAGCCTGAAGTGATTGACCTCTTTAAAAGAAAAGGTGCGATGGGTTTTATTTGTTTTACCCAAAACATTGAAGGTTTGGTAAAACTATACAAGGCTACCAATAACCAAAAATACATTCAATTAGCGCAAAAAATTTATCCCCTGCTTCCCGAAATGGGAAACCAGCATACACATGGGTATCTGAATACACTGAGAGGGGTTTTAATGTTGTATAATACTACAAAACAACAGGATACAAAGGATTTTGTGGAGTTCCGTTACAAACAGGTAATTGAGTCCAAAGATTATTTGATAACCGGTGGTGTTCCTGAATATTTCGGGGGGGATGGAACTTCGGCAGATGGGCATCGCGATGAAGGTTGCTCGGAAGCCGATTGGTTAATGTTATCTCTTGAATTATGGCAAACTACAGGTGAAATCAAGTATTTAAATAATGCCGAACACTGCCTTAACAATGAGATGATGTTCAATCAATTCGAATCCGGCGATTTTGGTAGTCACCATATCGAACCAAATTTTGGATTTAAGCTTTCCTATTCCGAAGGAAGAGCATGGTGGTGTTGCGATTATCACTGTTTGCAGGCCATGTTACAAGCCAAAGGTTTAATTGTGACAAACGAAAATGGTACAAAAAAAATCAATTTGTTTTATCATTCTGATTTCAAAGACAGTGACATTTCTTTTAGTTTCAGCAAGATGAATTTATCAACTCCAACATTCAGATTAAAAATTGGCAACGCCGTGTCAAACCCGGTTTCCATTGCTATTCGTAAACCTGATTGGGCTAAAAACATGACAATCAAACTTAACGATGAAGTATTACAAAGTCAGGAACAGGATGGCTATCTGGTAATTACCCGAAAATGGAAAGCAAATGAAGAGGTTGCCATAAATTTGGAATATACCCTTCAGTTCATTACCAAAAAAAATAAAACCATAAGTCAGAACAACCTCAGCGGGAATGTAAATGATGTGGCAATGCAGTACGGACCTTATTTGATGAGTATTGACGATGGTTTTATGCCTTTGTTTATGGCTGAACCCGCATCAAGAAATGTGATAAATATAAATAAAGCGAGTATTGCTCTTTTAAAACCAGATTCATCAGGCGACAGGATAAGAAAAACCTTGCTGCCGGATGGATACCTTACATTCAAATACATACACGAAGGGTTTTTTGGGGAAAATAACGTAACGATGAGACCTGTTTCCGAAGTCTCACATCAACGATTAGCCAATGTAAAATTCTGGTTCCGGTTTAATTTTTATTAAAATTATCCAATAATTCAATCTTGGCAAAACAACAACTCAACAATATGCGAATGAAGCTTTTATTTGTACTATTTCTTGTGCTGACGATGGGACAGATGGGATTTGGTCAGAAAAAGACCTTTGACTATGAAAAAGTTCCCAAAGAAAGTGGCTTTAAAATGGATGGCTATTGGATCTGGTGTGGTTCCATAATCAAAGTCGGGTCAACCTATCATCTGTTTGCATCGCGCTGGAAAAAGAGTGGCGACTTCCCGGAAGGTTACCGACAAAATTCTGAAATAGTAAGGGCTTCTTCAAAATCAGCGTTAGGGCCATTTAAATTTGAGGAAGTTATTATCGGAGAGAGAGATAGCTCCTTTTGGGATTCCAATATGGCCCACAATCCAACCATTCACAAGATAGGGGAT
>CAYHFJ010000213.1:0-6095 GCA_964355885.1 uncultured Flavobacteriales bacterium | reverse complement strand
ATCGCCATAATATTGATACAATTTGTATTGGGTCGTCAGAAAAGCAGATTCCCAGCTTATGCCACAATATTTAATCCCAACGTAAGGAGCAGTGTCGATGAAGATGGAATCCTGCATCGCATCGATCCAGTCGTAGATGGTTTTGCGGTAAAAGGATTGCATGTCGTAATTGTAGATATAGGTTTCGCTGGTAGCATTCAGGTCGCCACCATACCCAAATTTTTCTCTTGCCGGACAGTCAGACTGAACGGAAATCAGGTTATCCAGAAATGTTTGACGACAGGCCTTTTGAATTTGGTTTAGCAATGGTACAGCGCAAGAAAACTGATTTTGATTTTCAACGGCTGTGTGAAAAAACAGTGCATTAATATCTTCTTTCTGAGGCACGTACTTTAATCCTGCAATCTCAATATAGCGGAAGGTATGAAAAGTAAACCGGGGTTCAAAGATCGCCTCTTTATCGGGGCCAAATACGAAATTATCAGCTTGCCAGGCAATGGCTGGTGACCCTGGTCCTCCCCTGCCCTTTTGTTTCACCTGACCGGCTACAGCGGTCATGGGATTGAGCGTACCATTTTCGTATAACCTTTCTCCAAACCTGAAATGTATCGTGTCATCGGGTTCTCCATGAAGTTTGATTTTATATAGACCAGTCAGATTGATACCCATATCGACGATGATGTTTTTACCCGTCTGGCGGATATCGACCGGCTGAATGGTTTTGGTAACTTTGACAGGAGGAAAGAAGGCAGGTTGAAGTAATCCGCCGGGACCATTCATCATTACTGCATTTTTCCACGTACTATCATCGTATCCCGAAAGATTCCAACCTTTAAGCTCCTTGCGGGCATCATAGTGCATTCCCAGGTAAACATTGTTCTTCAATACAGGACCTTCAGTAGCTTTCCAACTCTGATCGGTAACGAATTCCTGAGAGCTTCCATTTGCATAAGTAAGTTTTAAACTGGCTATCAACTGCGGTTCGCCCGTAGGCAGAATAGTCCTGAAATTGCGGCCAAACATTCTAAGTGGCAATAAATTATAAAAGCCATTTCCCAACTCAACACCAACAGCATTGACACCACTTTTGAGCAAAGCCGTTACATCAAAGGCTGAGTAATAAATGCGTTTGCTAAAGTTTGTCCAGGCAGGATCGAGGACATTGTTTTCAAAGCTTTTGCCATTGACCGTAACCAGAAAATAGCCGGCTGCAGTGATATTTAAAGTAGCTTTTTTAATTATCCCATTAATAGAAAATTCTTTCCTGAAAAGCGCTGCAGGATGATCACCATACATCAGTGAATCTGCGATTATTCTTTGCTCTTTCGCAGCAATCCAGGATGCCCCTGTGAATTGACTGGAACTTTCTTGTGGTGTTTTTTGAGCGCTGATTTGCCCCGTAAATAGGATCGAAAACAATATAAAAATGCCTTTACTGGCAAGTACATGGTGAAATCTGTGCATAAATATTGAGGTAATGACTGTGATAAATCCAAACCTAATTTATTCTACCTGGCTAATTCCATTTTACCTGATCATTCGATTTGATACCGTTTGCCGGGAACGGATGTTGATTATCAAACGGGTAGAGAGCCTGTTGTTCTTCGATGACAATCATGTCTTCCCGAACAGTTCCATCCGTATTCATGGCTTTAGACAGATCCAATCCAAGGTATTTGGCTAAAAATGGATAGACTGCAGCTCTTTTATTTAGGTCGTAGCCATGCTTGTCATTCGGAAGATGCACATTCTGAACCATATCAGGTTTATTAAAAAGCTGGTAAATATACTTTAGATGTGGCAGCTCCACTTCCGGATTATTTTTGGTCCAGTCATCACCATCTGAAACAAGTAACATTGGCCTTGGGGCAATACAGGCAGCAATTTCCACATTGTTGGTCTGAAAATTCAGGTCCTTGTGAATGGGCATTCCACTTTCGCAAACACATCCGCCAAAAAAATGAGCTGAGACCATTACAACAGGAACTGAAACCTTGACACGCTGGTCGATGGCTGCCAGGAGAAAAGTCTGAGTTCCACCACCGGAAGCACCTGTGCATGCAATTTTCTCAGGATCTGCTCCCATCTCAATAATGAAATCCAGAGAACGGATACTGTTCCAAAGCTGAAGTTTAAGTACTTCAGGAGCGCTATGCTTCCAGCCAAGTTCACCCATTTGACCATATCCCACCATATCGTAGCCAAAAACCATGGCCCCCATCCTTGCGAAGGCAGCAAATCGTTTTTGCGCATCCGGACGATAGCGCCCAACATCACCTGTTTTAGACCAATGTCCATGGGGACTCAATATTCCGGGCAATTTCCCTTTTGCGTTGGTAGGCATATATAAACTACCAGTCACATAAACACCTGGAAGGCTTTCAAAAGCAACATTTTGAACCTGATACCCATCATAAACCCTCTTTTCTCCTATTATTGCATTTAATGGGCATTTTTTGGGAAACTTCTCTAATCCAGCTCCTTTGAAGATATGTTGCCTAATGAGTTGTGCCCTTTTCTCCCATTCTTTTTGGGTAGTATAGAGTTTTTTCTGTCCTTCAAGAAAAGCTTTTCCTTCACTCTCCGTGAAATAATTTCCCTGACAAAGCATTGTTTGAGCAGCATCTATTTTTTTCTGTTCCTGCGCTTCCAGAGAGAAAAAGCACAATAAAAAGGAACAGGTTACCAGAAGTTGATTAATCTTCATCATTATGTTAAAGCATTATTAGTTTGGTTCTAAATTAATTATTTAAAATTCAATCAAAGCGATAAAGAATACTTTTCTTTATATTTGCAGCAGTTAGTTAATACAGTTTGAAATTGTGTTAATGGGTGCCGTCTGGTGTTTAAACATCGACGGCACCTTTTTTTAACAAGACCTCTTTACCATCAAAAATCCCCACCAACTAAACATAAAATTATTTTGAAACAAGGTCCTATGTGCTTATTAATATAGCAAAAACAAAATATATAGTGTCATAAAATTTACTAATTTTAGGTGAACAATTTCATGTGATTAGCGTTAAGTAAATAGAGAAGCAGATAAAATCTTAATAACCTAAGAGTTGATAGTTTTTAACCGGACAAAAATCTACCATCAAAGGAAAATACTTGTATTCGTACATGGCATAAAAATTCGGTAATTTTCTAAGATTCAATACAAAATAATATACTTATGAGGCAAAAAATTTTAATTGTTGATGACGAGAAGAGCATACGTCTTCTGCTTGAAAATTTTCTTTCAAAAAACTATGATGTCGAGAGTAAAGGGGATGGTGTTGATGCCCTTGAATGGCTTGAAGACAATCTGCCTGATCTTATTATTTGCGACATTCAAATGCCCAATATGGATGGATATCTTTTTCTTGAGAAAGTTCGCCAGAGAGGTTTCACCAAGCATACTCCGGTCATCATGTTATCCGGTGTGGAGAGCAGCAAGGAACGAATTAAATGTTATAGGCTTGGAGCACAGGATTTTTTAGCTAAACCTTTTAATCCTGAAGAGCTGGCAGAGTTGATTACTAAAAACCTATTTCCTGTCCACTATGCCCTAAAGTGGTAAAACTTGAATTATATTCTGATTGAAAATCAGTTATTATTTTTCTATGAATTGAAATTATGGATAAAAGATTGTGTGTATTGTATATTGGACAGTCCTCCGAAAGTATGGTCCAACTGGAAGAACATCCTGACATTGCAGTAATTCAGTGTTCGAATGCCCTGGAAGCAATCCGATACCTCAAATCGGAGCAGAAACCTGATATCATTCTTTCAGATTATTATCTTTCAGGAGGCAGTGGCATAGAGATTCATGAGTGGCTAAGAGTGAGGCATGAATTTGACAGGGTCGCATTTATTTTATTGAAACACGAATTTCGGGAAGATCACATAAAACAAGCCTTTGAATTACGCATGGATGACTTCTTTGTCCTGCCTTTGCCCCCGGCAGAGAGTCTGATTGGCCGAATGAGGTTTCTTGTTGAATATAGAAACAAGTATTCCATTTCGACGTACGATAAAACTAAAAAACAGGATCAGAAATATGTCATGCCATTGTCAAAAAGGATATTCGACCTCTTTGTCGCTATTTCTGCACTAATCTGCCTTTCACCGATATTATTGCTTATTATCCTGGCTATCCGTCTGGAATCAAAAGGTAAAGTATATTACACTTCCAAAAGAGTTGGACGTGTACCTTTTGATTTTTATAAACTCCGGTCAATGCGCACAGGCGCAGATAAAGAGTTAAAGAATTTGGCAAAAGAGAAGAATCAATATGCCACTTCATCTGAACAAGCAGAAATTGATTTCTCCAAGCCTTGTCCGGTATGTGCAAAATTGTCTGAAGGAAAAAGTTGTTCGCCCATTATGCACATCGGGGATCATGCTATTTGCGATTTCTGGTACAATACCCAGAAAAGAGAAGTTGCTAAATCCAAATCTGCTTTCATTAAGATTACGGATGATCCGCGCATAACCAAAGTTGGAAAATTCATCAGAAATACAAGTATTGATGAACTACCGCAGTTATTAAATGTCATCAAAGGGGATATGTCAATTGTTGGCAACCGTCCACTGCCGGTTTATGAAGCTGAATTACTGACCAGGGGTTTTGCCTCCAAGCGGTTTTTGGCTCCTGCCGGGATAACCGGATTGTGGCAGGTTGAGCTGCGCGGGAAAGGAGGCGTCATGTCGGAAGAGGAGAGAATGAGGTTGGACAATGAATATGCCGATCACTTTATTGGCAACAGGTATTCATTTTGGTATGACCTTAAACTGATTCTTAGAACTGTACCTGCTCTTTTTCAAAAGGATACCGTTTAATCGCAAATTAGAACCAAATGAAATACCCATAAGACAGTTTTCAAACCAACCGAATCCGCCAGCCGGGGATGGGTATTCCATGTGGCCATTAAAAAACAAATTATAAACAAATGAATTATTGTTTCCGCTTGCTTCTTCTTATAGCATTTATGACGATTGGAGTGTCAAGTTTTGCCCAGCAAGACAAGGCCTTTGATTTATTGAAAGATGACATTGAGTCAATGCTCCCATCGCTTGAGACGATGATTGATTCTGCCATTGCCAACAATCCTTATGTTAAAATGAAAAATCTGCAGATAAATATAAGCGAATACAAGCTTAAAGCGGATCGTATGCAGTGGATAAGGAATCTGGGTGTTCAGGCAGATATGCGTTATGGAACTTTTGATAACTTTTCGACCAATACTGCAGAAGGCCAAAGTCCGGCCTTATTGGCATCTCGTAGTAGTCAATTCAACTATGGAGCTGGTACTTATATCAAAATTCCATTTTACGATATCCTCAACAGAAAGAACCAGATAAAAATAGACAAAGTGGAGCTTGAACAGGCACAAAGTTTCTTTGAGGCACAAAAAAACGATCTTCGTGTCATGGTAATCAGACAATACAATGAGCTGATCTCCAAACACAGGGTATTAAAAATCAAGTCGAAATATGCCGAGACAACCCGTATTAACATGGAAATGGTAGAAAAAGAGTTTACAAATGGAGTTGTACCTGTGACAGAATATGCACGCATATCAGAAATTTATTCCAGGACTTTGGCTGATTTCGAAAGTTCAAAAATGGATTTTCGAACGGCTTATATGGTTTTGGAAGAAATTGTTGGATTCAAGTTTAATGTTTCAAATTAATTAAAATTGAAGAATAACCCGAGAGATAATTTTACATCAAATGAATCCAGCAACTGTCGGATGGATATTGCAACTAACTATTAATAAACAAATTATATACAGATGAACTTAATTGATCTGATCAGACTGTTGCGAAAACACATGGTAATTTTACTTTTAACACCTGTGTTACTTGCTGCCTTAGTTGCTTATTTTACCAGGAATCCACAGTACCAATATTCTTCCGAAACTACCGTTTATACTGGTATCGCGTCAGGCTCAAGTGTCGAGATGGACAAATCATTCAGTTATTATGCCAACAATACAGCTTTTGACAATCTTATCAATGTAATCAACTCACGTGAAACGCAGCAAGAGGTCTCTATTCGTTTACTTGCTCAGCATTTAATGCTTGAAAAATGTGATGCACGATATATT
>CAYHFJ010000212.1:0-6157 GCA_964355885.1 uncultured Flavobacteriales bacterium | reverse complement strand
CGGTTTTATGCAGAATATAATTGAGTTTATTCCGGATAGAAAGGTGATGTGGATTCTCGAGTTGAGGGTCTTCCCTGAGCAATGCAAGGGCGGAATCCCGTGAAAGCATTATAATCTGCTGATCTTTGGTAATATTGGCCAACTTAAGGTCAAGCATTCCACTTTGGCGGGTTCCTTCCGTATCACCCGGACCACGCAATTGTAAGTCGGCTTCAGCTATGACAAAACCATCGTTGGTTTCACACATTGTTCTGATTCGCTGTCTTGCCTCATTTCCTATTTTGGTACCCGTCATTAAAATACAGTAACTCTGATCAGCTCCTCTCCCTACCCTTCCACGTAACTGATGCAACTGGGAGAGACCAAATCGCTCCGCATTTTCAATGATCATCACAGATGCATTTGGAACATTCACCCCGACTTCAATAACCGTGGTTGCTACCATAATTTGTGTTTCTTTTCGAAGGAAACGCTGCATTTCCATATCCTTATCTTTGGCTTTCATCCTTCCGTGAACGATGCTTGCTCTGAATTGCGGAGCGGGGAAATCCTTGCAGATAGCTTCATAACCGGCTTCCAGATTTTTGAGATCCATCTTTTCTGATTCTTCAATCAGCGGATAAACAATATAGACCTGACGACCTTTATGAATCTGATCTTTCACAAAGCCCCATACCTGCAAACGGTTGGAGTCATTTCGATGGACAGTCTGTACGGCTTTTCTTCCTGGCGGCATCTCATCAATGACAGAATAATCCAGGTCTCCGTATAAAGTCATGGCAAGAGTTCTGGGAATCGGAGTGGCCGTCATGACCAGAACATGCGGTACAACTTTATTCTTTTTCCAAATCTTTGCTCTTTGCTCCACACCAAAGCGGTGTTGTTCATCAATCACAACAAATCCCAGGTTTTTAAATTGCACTTCATCTTCTATAAGGGCATGCGTACCAATGAGAATATGAATTTCCTGCTCTTTTAATTCTTCCAGTAACTTCTTTCGCCTATTTCCCTTCACAGAACCGGTCAAAAGTGCCACATTCAGGTCAAGGCCTGTTACTAATCCGGCAATTGTTTCGGCGTGTTGATTAGCGAGGATTTCAGTCGGGGCCATGATACAAGACTGGTATCCATTATCAGCTGCCATGAGCATACACATAAATGCGACAAGTGTCTTTCCTGAGCCAACATCTCCCTGAAGTAATCTATTCATTTGTTTGCCTGACCCACAGTCTTCACGGATCTCTCTTATCACTCGTTTTTGTGCATTCGTTAGAGGAAATGGCAGATGTTCATTATAGAAGGCATTGAAATATTTACCTATCAGCTTAAATAATATACCCTTGTATTTATCAGCGCGGATGAGCTTGAGAAAAAGTAATTTCAACTGAATATAAAACAGTTCCTCAAACTTGATTCTGAAAGCTGCCCTTTGTTGGGATTCAAAGCTTTCAGGAAAATGGATTTGAGTTAATGCATCTCTCAGTTGCATAAGTTTTTGCTCCGAAATAATCGTGGCAGAAAGTGTTTCTGGGATAGAAGATGGCATCTGCAAGAGTAAAGCTTTCTGTAGACGAAGCATATTCCGGCTATCTAAGCCTCTGCTTTTCATCTTTTCGGAAGTGTTGTAAAGAGCTTGAAGTGTAGTTGCCAATATTTGACTTGCTTCTGAAACTAATTCGAGTTCAGGATGGACGATATTGATTATCCCGTTGAATTCATTTGGCTTACCAAAGAGAATATAGTCCGTGTTTAACTTAAGAGAAGTACTGAGATATTTTAATCCACGAAACCATTTCAATTCAATGCTCCCTGTTTCATCAGCGAATTTACCGATCAAATATTTTTTATTCCGTTCACCCTTTGTGATGAGAGATTTAAGTTGTCCTCTCACCTGAATGAAAGGAAGTTCCGCATGTGCGTCACGGCATTTGTAAAATAATGTCCTGTCTACATAACGATATGGAAAATGATAAAGAAGATCCTCGTAGGTGAATATCCCCAATTCCTTTTTTAATATTTCGGCACGCTGGGGACCTACACCTTTGAGGAACTCTATCTTGGTTGGGAAAAAATCGTGTTTCATGAAGAGGGAGCAAAAATACACTTTGCATTTATAACTCCATCCTAACAAAATAGGAGAAAATCCGTACTCAGGTCATCTAAAGGGCATTGAAAAAAGACACTATAAACCAATTCCATAGCATTTGGCAGATGCTAACAGCCCTTATGGCAGACAGTAGATGATGGCAAGAAACTTGTAAAATGACGATTATTGAACAGTTGATTCAAATAGTAATTTATCAAAACGCCAATTTAAGTAAAGATGCAACAAGAATCTGAACAACAGATCATGAGTCCTAAGGCATCTTTTCGAAACAGCTTTATGATTCCGGCTATCTTCGTCAGTATCCTTTGGCTTCTGGAACTGTTGAAGGTAAACATAGAAATCAGTGCCCAAACTTTTGGAATAATCCCGAGAAATCTTCAGGGTTTGGCAGGAATACTCACGGCTCCATTCATTCATGCGGGGATTGATCATTTGCTCTCTAACACGCTTCCACTTCTGGTGGTTGGGGCAGGTTTATTTTATTTCTATCCAACGCTTGCCTGGCGTGTCGTAATTCTTGTCTGGGCATTCAGTGGAATATGGGTATGGCTCGCCGGAAGGGCTTCAGCTCATATCGGAGCCAGCGGTTTGATATATGGCTTTGTCTGCTTCCTCTTTTTTAGTGGTTTGCTCAGGAAAGACACCCGGCTTATCGCAATTTCTTTACTTGTTACTTTTTTATACGGCAGTCTTGTATGGGGGATACTCCCGGTTGACCAGAGTGTTTCATGGGAATCACATCTCTTTGGTGCAATAGCAGGGTGTTTGACTGCCTTATATTATCGAAAAGACGGTCCGCAGCGACCAAAAGCACAATGGGAGATTGAAGAAGAACTCGAAAACGACAATCCGGAAAATATAAATGAACAAGAGTTGCTTTCTGATGTTCCGGATACGGAAGTTGCACCACAAAATGACTCAAGCCCACTTCAAATCCGCTACATTTACAAAGAGGATGGCGACGAAAAGCAGTCTGACAAAGGCTTTTGATATTTTTTTTCAGACAAAAACACTTTCACTTTTTTCAACAATACTAATCTGATAAGTTTAGTTATTTCAAACTATGTGAACTACTTCGCTTTGTAAATTTACAAAAAGCAAAAAAACCTTCTCAACATAAAAATACAAAACAATGCGAAAAATTTTACTCCCCCTCACAGCCCTATTTATTCAGGTAGCAATGCTACTAACAACTAATTCAGCCACTGCACAAACAGATGTCGGCGCACTTTCAGTTTTTGAACCAGCCAGTCCAATCTGCGCCGGGACGCAAACCGTGAAAGCGATCATTTTTAACTATGGAACTGTTGCAATTACAGGTGCAACTATCGGCTGGGAAGTAAACGGAAGTTCACAGACATCCGCATCCTACAGCGGACTAATTCCTGCAGGCGATAATGACACGGTTACGCTTGGTACATTTAACTTTAGCTCATCCACTACCTACATCTTTAAGATCTACACTTCTGCCCCGAATGGAGGGGTTGATGCTGACATGTCAAATGATACACTTACCAGCAGTGTATTCAGCACAAGACTCAGTGGAACCTATACAATTGGCGGTGCGACTCCGGACTTTGCGAATTTCACTTCCGCAGTTGCCGCTCTCTCTTCTCAAGGTGTTTGCGGACCGGTTATTTTCAATATCCGCCCGATGGTTGATACCATGCAAACTATTATCACAGCAATTACAGGTGCGAGCAGCACAAACACCATCACTTTTCAATCGGAGAACGGGGATAGCACTTCCGTCAGTTTAATATTTCCATCAGATCCTGCAGGTGTGCTTCCAAATTATCTGATACGCCTGAACGGAGCTGATTATATTACATTCAATAAGCTCAGTATGATACGTTCCGGAATTCAGCCTTATGCAAGGGTTATTGAATTTACAGGAACTGCTACCTACAACAGAATTTTAAATTGTCGGATCATCGGGGCAGTAAACACAACATCGAACAGTCTTTCCGCACTCGTTTATTCTACAACATCCAGTGCTACCAATGATTCAATGAATACATTTTCCAATTCACTTTTCGAGAATGGCTCACTTGGTATCTACATGAATGGCAATAGCAACACATCATTAGAATCATCTACATCAATTATTTCGAACACTTTCGTGAATCAGTATTCAAAAGCGATACAGATATCCAATCAGGCCAATGCCATAGTGAGAAGTAATATTATTACGAGTACCTCAACTTACTCCGGCTATGCTGCCATTCACCTGACAAGCAGTAATCAAAGTCAGATGATCACCAAAAATAAAATTTCAGGAATTATAGGTACAGGAATCTATATGGAGGATTGCAGCGGTTTCAATACAGTTCCGGGAATTGTTGCCAATAACTTCGTTCAGTGTTCTGATTCTGCAGGTATCTCTATAAATAGCGGCTTTTACCAGGATATCGTTTACAATAGTGTAAACATGACCGGAACAGGTACTTCTTCCTCAGCCTTCTCTATCTATGGCCCAGGATCAGGTAACGTGATTAAAAACAACAACCTTGTTAATACAGGTGGTGGTTACTGCTATGTTGTCAGTACTTCTGCGGATACATCAATAGCAAGTTCTGATTATAATAATCTTCATTTTACAGGTACAAATATTGGAAGATACGCAGGAAGCAACAGAACAAGTCTGGCGGCCTGGATTACTACCTCTCAAAGTGATACTAACTCTGTGAGCCTTGACCCTGGATTCCTTTCTTCAACAGATCTTCACGCAAGTGCTTCCGCGATGGATAATTCAGGGACTCCACGCGGGAATGTTGGCGATGACATTGATGGAACTTCGCGGAGCTTAACTACACCTGATATCGGTGCGGATGAATACACAGGTATCAGCCGCGACCTTGGTGTGATTGCTATTATTTCACCGGTAAATAATTCCTGTGGAAGCAGTACTACTGAAGTAAAAGTTATTGTTTCTAATTTCGGAGGCACTGCTGAATCAGGATTCATTGTTTCCTGTGAAATCACAGGATCATTGAGTACCGTATTAAATGAATCCTTCATCGGTTCATTAGCATCTGGCACAGCTGATACACTTTCCTTCAGCACCACGATAAATACGTCCGCGGGCGGAACATTTAACCTGAAAACATATACTTCCTTAGGAGTCGATGCAGATCATAGCAATGACACACTGAGTTCCAGTCGTACGATCAACGCTATACCCGTTGCTCCCACTGCAACAGCTGACAGTACTTGTGGAACAGGAACTGTACTGATGACAGCTGTATCAACTGATACTGTTCTATGGTACTCCACACTTATCGGAGGAACCGCTTTAGATACCGGTCTGACTTTCACAACACCTGTAATTAATTCGACAACCACTTTTTATGCGGCTTCACAAAACGTTTGTTCAAGTGATCGGATTGCCGTTGTTGCAACTGTGTTGCCGGTTCCAAGCGTAAATCTTGGAAATGACACTTCTGTCGCTGCAGGAAATTCTGTATTATTTGATGCCGGTCCCGGTTTCTCAAGTTACCTCTGGAGTCCGGGTGGCGAAACTACCCGCGCAATAACTGCAAGTGTTTCAGATTGCTATTCCGTAGTTGTAAGCAACACTTTTGGATGTGAAAATTCTGACACTGTTTGCTTAACAGTCGTTCAGCCTACTGATGTTGGCATTCTTTCTATTACCGCCCCAACAAACGGAGATTGTGAAAGTGCTACCGCAGACGTATCAGTTGTAGTAAGAAACTTCGGAGCGAATGATGCAAACGGAGTTATTCTACACGTTAATCTTACCGGGATAGTAAATGCAAGTTTTACAGATACTATTCAGACTCCCATCATATCAGGTACCAGTATTACACGAACGGTTGGCACCATCTCTACATTAGGTGGCGGGAATTTGATTCTTCAGGTTTACACGGAATTCTTACCCGATCTTGACCACACCAACGACACAATTGTAATTACAGATACTATCGTCGCTCCGCCTGCATCTCCAACAGGATTAGGTGGCTCACGTTGTGGTGCAGGATCAATTGTTATCAGTGCTGTTGCAAGCAGTACTGTTGAATGGTACGATGC
>CAYHFJ010000211.1:0-6178 GCA_964355885.1 uncultured Flavobacteriales bacterium | reverse complement strand
TTTGGAAGGTGCGCAGGTGGGGACGTTGGTAGAATTCTGACAGGAGGAATATAAAAAAAATAACCACAAAGGACACTAAGGAAAAGCACAAAGGGCACAAAGACATTATTTAAAAACGAAAAAAAAATAACCACAAGGGACACTAAGGAAAAACACAAAGGGCACAAAGAAATTGATTAATTCACTACATTCTCTAAACCAAAAAAGTAAATTAATTAAAAACGTATTTGTTCAGCACCAATTCAAAATTTCCCTTCGCGAACTTTGTGCTATTCCTTAGTGTTCTTTGTGGTAAAATATTAAAACTCAAAAAGACTGACCTTAAAACTGTATTTATGTTAGACGCGAATCAACTCATCAACCTCTCCAAAGATCACATGCAAAAAGCGATTGACCACTTAGAAGTGGAGCTTTCAAAAATTCGTGCAGGCCGTGCGAACCCGGCGATGCTTGACGGATTGCATGTTGATTATTACGGCACCAACACACCTCTCACCCAAGTAGCGAATATTTCAGTTCCGGATGCACGTACACTAATGATACAACCATGGGAGAAAAGTATGATTGTTCCAATAGAGAAATCCATCATGGCTGCCAACCTCGGCTTCAACCCTCAGAACGACGGGCAGGTGATCCGCATCAACATACCTACCCTTACAGAGGAACGTCGCAAAGATCTTGTTAAGAAAACCAAAGCGGAAGCCGAGCATTGCAAAGTTTCTATCCGCACTACACGGCGCGAAGCTAATGAGCATATTAAAAAAGACGGTAAAGGAATGCCTGAAGATGTATTGAAAGATTTCGAAGACCGCATCCAGAAAATGACTGACTCTTTCATTGCTGTTGTCGACAAACATTTGGAGGGGAAAGAGAAGGAGATTATGACGATATAAATTGTGTTATTTAAATTTCCCGTGCTGACTTAAATATTGATATATTCTATTTCAGGGAAATTAATACAGTTCAGGATAGAAATTAAGGAAAATTTACAAGCATTCCATAATAAAAACAAGAGACAACCTCTTTTTCTGATTTAAAAGCATTTTCCTATCTTTGCCTAGTGAACACTCACTAACTCATCAAAATCATGGAAGGAAAAAACAATATCGCAATCGGTTTTCTAACAATGGGCTTGTTTATGGCCTATGGTTTTTTATTGATTTATCTCAGGGATTTTGCGCCCGGGAAGGAAGAATGGATCAACTCCTATTCACAGGGAAAACATTTTGAATCCCGACTGGCGCATGTTCATGGAAATCTTTTTGCATTCCTGAATGTGGTGATAGGTTATCTCCTACTCCACTTCCATGATAAACTGAAACACGTGAAAGTTATTTCATGGCTGGCACTCACAGGAATTCTGATGCCTTTGGGAATTCTGGCTGAGGTGTATTTTGGCTTCCCTCCCGTCTTTGTACTCATAGGTGCAATCGCAATGACATCATCGGTGGTCTGGCTGGGAATTTCATTTTACAACATGAAACTTCAAAAGCATACTTAACCTTTTAAAAAATACACCATGACAACCAACGCAATCGGATTAGACCAGAAAAAAGCAAAAAAATTAGCAGGGAAATTAAATGCGCTTCTTGCTAACTACTCAATCTTCTATCAGAACACAAGAGGGTATCATTGGAATATCAAAGGAGAAAAATTTTTTGAGCTTCATCTTAAGTTTGAAGAATTGTACAACGATCTCTTGTTGAAAATTGACGAAGTGGCTGAACGGATATTAACGCTCAGTCATACACCGGAATATAATTACTCGGAGTACACGCAAGTGTCCATTGTAAAGGAGAGTCCAAAGGTTACGGATGGTGTGAAGGCTGTGGAACACATTCTTGCAGCTTTCAAAACAATCATCTTGTTGCAAAGAGAAATTCTTACGCTTTCCGCGGATGCAAATGACGAAGGAACAAATGCATTGATGAGTGATTATATCCGCTTTCAGGAAAAACTGGTATGGATGTACTCGGCTTTTCTTAAAAAATAAAAATGGAGATCAAAGAAAGACAACTCGATATCATCGAGGCTGCCGGTATCATACTGACAAGATTGGGTGTTGGCGGGCTTACTATTAAAAATCTCGCGGCAGAGATGCAATTTTCTGAATCGGCACTGTATCGGCATTTTACAAGCAAAGAAGAAATAATTATTGCATTGCTTCAGTACCTTGCTGTGAACATGGATAAGCGTCTTGCTTTAGCAGTGGAAGGAACGGATGATCCTATAATAAAGTTTCGCAAGTTATTTGAAAGTCAGTTTAGATTCTTTAGTCAGAACAGCCACTTTGTCGTCGCTGTATTTTCAGATGGTCTGATGAAAGAGAGCTCGCGCATCAATGAAATGATCCTGAATCTGATGGGTATCAAACGGAAACATGCCTTACAGATTATAAAGGAAGGTCAACAACAGGGAATATTTACCGACACCATTTCGGCGGAAGATTTGATGCACATCATCATCGGTGCATTTCGTCTGCAGATGTTTAAATGGAGAGCAAAGAATTTTGAGTTCAATATTGAAAAGCGGGGAAAAGAATTAACTGAATCACTACTCACACTCATCACAACTAAAATTTGATGAAAAAACTATTATCTGTTTTAGTACTTTGTGTCTGGATGAATTCCGGAAAAGCGCAAAACTTATTGGCCATTCCCGATACACTCAGCGGAACAAATTTTACACTCGACATCATTGATACTTCGCATGTATTTTACCCGGGCTTTTCAACGCAAACTTTCGGAGTAAATGCCTCTTACCTTGGGCCTACCCTTTTCCTAAACAAAGGAGATTCCGTTAACATGATGGTAAATAATAACCTCATGGACACTACTACCCTTCATTGGCATGGCCTGCATGTCGGGCCTCAAAATGACGGAGGGCCACATATTTATATTCCACCAATGACTACCTGGAATCCGGGTTTTGTTGTACGCAATAATGCAGCAACATATTGGTATCATCCGCACATGCACATGATGACCAACATGCACGCAACGTTAGGTGCAGCAGGGCTCATAATTATCAGAGATAGCGTTGAAGCTGTGCTCAATTTACCGCGAACTTATGGCGAAGATGATTTTCCTCTTGTCATTCAATCAAAATCTTTTGATCTGAATAAAGAAATTGTTCTCGGTGATGCATATGACAGTGTCATGATGGTGAATGGCACCATCGATGCATACCTGCCGGTACCGGCACAAGTAGTTCGTTTCAGGATGTTGAATGCATCTTCCGAAAGAAATTACAATCTTGGACTACAGGGAAATCTTCCTTTTCAACAAATCGCGACTGATGGTGGTTTACTGGATGCACCGGTTCCTCTTACTCGGCTTGTAATTTCTCCCGGAGAGAGAGCCGAGATTTTGGTAGACTTCAGCGGAATGAATGGTCAAAGTATAGATCTTATAAGCTTCGCCTCTGATTTTCCTAACGCGATTTATGGAGCTATGCAACCGGGGATTGGTGCGGGACAAGTAATTCCAGGCTACACTTCCAACCCGCTGAATGGAACTAATTTCAGAATTATAAATTTTCAGGTCATTACGCAAACCGCGACACCCGTGACAACAATTCCTCCAACTTTAACGACGAACACTCCATGGCCAATTCTATCGGCTAACGGATCTAAGACTCTTACTTTTACACCTGTCAATATGGGCCCTACCGCGATCCAAGGTCCATTCCTAATCAACAATTCCGGATTTGATATGCAGGTAATAAATTACAACATTCCCTTAGACAACATTGAAATCTGGACATTGACAAACCAGAGTCCGATTGCACATCCGTTTCATATACATGATGTGCATTTTTATGTCACCGAAATAAACGGCCTTGCACCCCCTCCTAATTTGCAGGGATTAAAAGATGTAATACTCGTCCCGGCTCAGCAAACTGTAAAGTTTATCACTAAGTTTGAAGATTTTTGTGATCCCATGTATCCTTATATGTATCACTGCCACATGCTGACACATGAAGACGATGGCATGATGGGGCAGTTTCTGGTTACTTGTCCTATTATTGGAATTAACGATATTGAACAAATTGAAAACACAATCAGTATATTCCCAAATCCAGTTCTGGATCTAATCACCATAAAATCCACTTCAGGCGAAAAGATTCAATCCATAAATATCCACAACCTTCAGGGAAGATGTATTTCAATTATGACAAATATTGACGCGACTCAAAAAGAAATTGTCCTTAAGCATTTGGTTGTGGGAATATACATTCTTGAAATTGAAATGAAACATCAAATTATACGTAAGAAAATCACAATACTAAATTAAAAATCATGAAAAAATCAGGCACACTACTCCTATTGGTATTCTTCACCGCGTTTATCGCATGTAACCAGGGAAAGCAACAAGACAAGCAGGAAGATAAGTTGAATCATGCTTCAGAAGCAGAGCATCAAGCAGAGCATCAAGCAGAGCAACATCAGGCATCCGCAGATGTTCTTTCTCTGGACAATGGGAATAAATGGTTGTTAGATGAACCCACACGATTACATGTCGGCAATATGGAAAAGGCATTACAGGACCCGGCCGGTTCATCAGCTGACATGAAATATTATATAACTCTGTCTGACTTTTTAAAAGAAAATATTGGAAAACTGACTGCAGATTGCTCAATGACCGGACAATCCCATGAAGAGCTACACAAATGGCTGATACCTTACATCGAAAAAACCAAAGAGTTTTCCGCCGCAAAAAATCCTGAGGAAGCTGCTGCCGCATTGAGTAATTTACAGGAATCAATGAATGAGTTTCATCGGTATTTTGAGTAGATTTAGGAGCACGAAATGGAAATCCCCCTTTCCTGATCTGAAACTTAAAATTCGCAACCACATTGCTGATGCTACTCAGATTTTTGTTGAATATGATTTCACCGGAACTCACAAAGGCAAACTACATGTTCGTCCGGATATACCTGAAATCCGCCCATCCAACAAAAAAGTTATGTCCAGTGGTTGTTATGTGGGAAAGATAAAAAATGGCAAGATCACCGAAATCACCAATTATCCGGACAGACTTGGTTTGTTTGAACAAATTGGTGTACTTGAAACTTTACACCATGAAGTGCATTAAAATGATACCTCATTTGATGTGATCAGAATCACACCTTATGATTCGCAACCCCTGCAAGACGGAATGTTTTGCAGGGATTTTTTATTTATGTATAAAAACGATTTCTTTTTATATTTTTAGATGTTTTTAGAAATACTTCTTCTATCAACATCATCAACGAATGAAAACCAAAGCAGTCGTGCTGAAGTCTTTGAACATCTTACTGAAACTGACAGGTTCGATAGCACTCCTGCTTTTCTTTCTCAGCCTGACTGATTTGCCATTCAATGCATATCATTGGCTTGGGACAAGCAACTCCAGATTAGAAGGGAGTCCCGATGTAATTGTTGTGTTGGGTGGCAGTGGTATGCCGAGCCCGGACGGTTTCATTCGTAGTTACTATGCATCTGAGGCCGCCTTGAAATTTCCTAATGCTGAACTAATCATCGCCTTACCATTGGGTGTTAATGATAGTACCCGACAACTGGATCTGATGGCGCACGAGCTAATCATTCGGGGCATTGACTCAACCCGCATCAGTTACGAGCAACTTGGTTTTAATACTCACTCACAGGCTGAAAACATTGCCAAATTGCACGGGCTCATGAAAGAAAATAAAAAGCTTGCTCTTATTACCTCACCTGAACACATGTACCGTTCCGTGCGAAGTTTTCTAAAAGTGGGGTATAAAAATGTTGGTGGAGTTCCTGCATTTGAGAAACCCATCGATGAAGAAAAGGTCAAAGACAAACAAATATCAAAAGACAAAAGAGTGAAAAATCTTAACTTACGCTATAATATCTGGAGCTATATGCATTATGAGTTACTTGTTTTGAAAGAAATTACTGCCATCACCTATTATAAACTTAAGGGTTGGATTTAAAATCCGTAATAATTGCCCATTCAGTCTGAATTTTCTCCAGTCCAGTGTCCCTTTCTTGTATTTAGGCTTTACCTATCAAAAGATGCTGAAATAGGTCATTTAATGTTCATTCCTATTCCTGAACCTTTAAAAAAAGAAAGAAAATAAAATGAAATCAGAAGCCTTCAAACTTGAAATACTTGATTTTTTGAAAATATTGCCCCTTTTTAAAAGGTTTCAC
>CAYHFJ010000210.1:0-6248 GCA_964355885.1 uncultured Flavobacteriales bacterium | reverse complement strand
TAACCCGTCTTATCTAATAGTTTGGGTTCAATGTTATTATAAAGCAAGAATCAGAAAAGATCCTGAAATTAGGAATATGTTTTGTAATTCAACTCTTCATTGAGGTGAGTCAATGGAATGCTGATTTCAATACGGGTTCCTTTTCCGGTATGTGAGTGAATATTCAACTGACCATTGAGCATATGTGTCCGTTCTTTCATCCCCAATAAGCCAAAGGAAATGTCTTTGGAAAGATCATTTTGGTTAAATCCAATTCCATCATCTTCTATTATTAATTTTAAATTTCCCGCTTCTGTATAACCATGCAAATTAACGTGTTTTGCATTCGCGTGTTTTGCGATATTATTAAGTGATTCCTGAACCATTCTGAATATGGCAATAGACCTTGATGCACTGACCATCAACTGTTCGCAATCACATTGATAGCTGATTTTAATGTCGTGGCGCTGGGAGAAGTCATTCATCTGCCATTCTATAGCGGCAAATAGTCCCAGATCATCAAGGATAGCGGGTCGGAGTTCGGTATTTATCCTCTTCACAGTTTCCGAAGATTGCTGTACAATTGAGATGGCATCATTGATTTTATGCAGTATGTTCTCATCTGAATATCCAGACATTTTTTTAAGCCAGTGTAAGTCGAGGCTGATTGCGGTAAGCTGCTGCCCTAATTCATCATGAAGTTCCCTTGATAAGGAAGCACGCTCTTCTTCTCTCACATTTTGAAGGTGGTCAGATAAGTTTCTAAGCTCCTGATTCATTATTAATACTTCTTCTTCTGCCTTTTTTTGTGAGGTAGTTTCACGTATCATTATGAGTACTTCATCATTACTGATTTTAACATACCTGGCCTCAAAATGATGAGAACCATCAACACCCTCAAGCTGATAATTATGTTGTACAACCGTACTGTCATGGATAGCCTGTTGAATATTTTCAAATATTTCTTTTGACAGTAGGGGTGGCATAATCTCATTGACATTTTTTCCGAGGAAGACTTCAGGAGGCTGAAGTGTATCCATTCGTGTAGGGTTGTAATGGTAGACGAATTTCCCTTCCTTGTTCATGATGAAAAGCATATCGGGCAAAGCCTGCATAATTGCCTGGCTCTTTAGTCCGCTTTTTATGAGCTCCTTTGACTGTTCTTCAACAAGTTTTTGCAACTCGGCAGGTTTTCTCATAAAACTGGTTACAAAAAAAGCACTGATAAGGGAAAATAATATGCCTAATCCGGCTAAGGCAAAAACACTATAGTTGGATTTTCGTTCTCCCGTAGGGACTCCATGCAAGATCCATTCGCCATCAGGATAAAATACAGTTTCCGCATTTTCGAATGAGACATCTTTCGGTTGAGGCACAAAATACTCTGTCTCTTTAGTATCAGGATTCGTTTTTGAAAATTGAAAAAGGTACCCGCCTTCCGAACTGGTGTCAATCCCCGCATTTTTTAATAAGCTGCTTAATTTAATGACGACAGCGGAAAAGCCCCAGAACTGATTGTCAATAAAGACAGGAAGCCTTCCGACAATACCAGTACCTCCTTGTCTCAGTTCAAAAGGTCCGGCGAAGAACATTTTTTTTTGTTCGATCGCCTTAAAGGCTTCTTTGTTCCTTGCACTATCTTTTAAAATATTATAGTAGAGTACAGTTTTATTTTCCTCGAACGGATAAACATATTTAATAATACCATCAGGTACCAATTGTACCGCATCAACGGAGCTATAGGATTTCACTACCTCTTCTGCTACCTGTTCAAAATTTTCAGGTTCACCTTTATTATTTATAGTTAATGCAATGCTGAGTGCGGCCAGTTGGCAGTTGTCAAGTGAGCGTTGAATATTCTGGTCAATGACCTTTATTATTTTGGCAAGAGCTTTTTGCTCATTTTTCTCACTGATTTCATAGCTCATTAGAGTGATGTATGCACTCATGAGTAAAAGTGCCAGAAAAACAAGAAGTCCTGTCAGAACCGGACGGGTGAGGAGCCATTTACTCGGGCCTGTATTTATATTCGGATCCTCCATTCGGAATTTATTTCAAGTGAGAATTGTTTTAAAAAGGGTTTTCGTGATTAAGCTATGTTCGAAGCTACGACATTTTTTTGTTTTCCTGAAGGCATTAAATTATTTGGCATAAACTACAAATACAAATGCTGTGGCTTGTCAATTTATAAATATTGCTTTAGCATACCTATGGCTGTTTCCAGCTCTTCATTATTGGTAAATCTTCCTAAAGAAAAGCGGACTGAAGAAAGGGCGTCTTCTTCACTGACGCCCATCGCTCTTAATACATGGGATGTTTCAGGAATGGCAGATGTGCAGGCACTACCGGTTGCCAATGCAAGGTGGTTTAATTTTTTAATAAGGGAGGATGACTTCATCCCATGAAAAACCATATTGCTGGTGTTAGGTAAACGCGGACACTCACCGGCATTAATTGAAACTTTTCCGCTTGAGCTTAACTCTTCTTCAAGCCTGTCTCGCAAAGCGGCCAGGCGTAAAGATTCTTTATGTAATATATTTTTGCTTAGCGCGCATGCTTTACCAAATCCGACGATACCCGGCACGTTCAACGTTCCGCTCCGACGACCGTTTTCATGACCACCACCATCCTGTTGCGCGGTAAGTTGGATACGGTTTTTTTTTCTGCGTACATACAACGCGCCAATCCCTTTCGGGCCATACATTTTATGCGCGCTCAATGTCAGGAGATCAATTCCCGTTTCATTTACGTTCACTTCAATTTTTCCACAAGCCTGTGTAGCATCGCTCATTAGGATGCAGTTTTTTGCATGAACAATCTTAGAAATTTCTTTCATTGGATGGATGATGCCTGTTTCATTGTTTGCCATCATAACACATACAAGAATTGTTTGATCAGTGATGAGTTTGTCAAGGCGGTTAAGATCAATGGAACCGTTTTCATTCACCGGCATGTAAGTAACACTTGCGCCGGATTTTTCCAGATGTTTACAGGTGTCCAGCACCGCTTTGTGTTCTGTGGCGATAGTAATAATATGCTTACCCTTTGTACTATAGGAATCAGCAACTCCTTTTAGTGCCAGGTTGATGGATTCTGTCGCGCCTGATGTGAAAACAATTTCATTTTTTTCGGCTGAGATCAATGCAGCTACCTGTTCACGCGCAATGTCAACAGCTTCTTCCGCGATCCAGCCATAAGCATGAGTCCGGCTTGCGGCATTACCGAATTTTTCTGTGAAGTAAGGCAACATGCTTTCAAGCACGAGGGGATCTACAGGTGTAGTAGCGTTGTAATCCAGGTATACAGTTTTATTCATGGAGCTTGCTAAACAAATTTTTTTACTTTTGCCCGATTCAAAGCTACATAAAATGCATATCGGAGCAGCACTTCCGCATCAGGAAAAACATTTTGAACAATCACAGGCAGTCAGGGATATTGTAATTGGTATGGCTGATGGCCTCACCGTTCCTTTCGCGCTTGCTGCCGGATTGAGCGGTGCTGTGAGCAACAACGATATTATTGTAACCGCAGGATTGGCGGAAATTGTTGCAGGTTCTATTGCTATGGGGTTGGGAGGATTTCTTGCAGGCAAGACTGAAATTGAGCATTATGACTCAGAGTTAAAAAGAGAATATGAAGAGATTGTAACACATTATGATACTGAGCGAAATGAAGTAAAGGAGATTTTTGCAGACTATGGTCTTTCTCCGGATTCGCAGGAACTGATTATGTGTGAAATGGAAAAGGATCATGATAAGTGGGTTGAATTCATGATGCGTTTCGAACTCGGATTAGAGAAACCGGATATTCACAGGGCAAAAAAGAGCGCATTAAATATTGGAGTAGCTTATATCGTTGGTGGAATCGTGCCTTTGATGGCTTATATCTTTACAGAAAAACCACACGAGGGTTTGGTTTATTCAAGCATAATCACAGTTGCTTGTCTTTTATTCTTTGGTTATTTTAAGAGCAAAGCAACCGGTCAGGACCCGATAAAAGGAGCTTTTCAGACCAGTTTGATCGGAATTTTAGCCGCTGCCGCTGCATATTCGATTGGCTTGCTCTTTACATAAAAACCATAAGTAGTTCAATTTTTAAGTCCTTCATTTTGAGGACAGCATGGGATTTTATTAAAATTTAAATGTGGAGCGCAAACAATTAACCTTAAGGATTCAAAGCTTTAACCCTGATTTAATGCGATTCATGGTCATTTTGTGGTCATTTGCGAATAATTGATTGCCAATACTGCCATTTTTGTTTAAATTTGTGGGTTAATGGCTTGTCATTCAAAAGAACCGAATGTTGATATATATTTTTTCTTATTATATGCGGTTCTTCAACAGATTTTTCTTGTTGATCCTATTATTAGGGTTAGGAACATCTGATTTATATTCCCAAAACGTTAATGTTGCCGGGGCGGTTGTAGGAAATGGAACCTATTCAACATTGAAAGCGGCATTTGATCAAATAAATTTAGATCCTCAAACCGGGACTGTCATTTCAATTACAATTGTGAATAGTACCGTTGAGCCTCTGTCAGCCGTACTTAATCAGGGAGCCTGGACTAGTTTAACAATTTCGCCATCATTGTCGGGAATACCGAGAAGTATATCAGGAAGTATAAATGGCCCTCTTATCAGTTTGAATGGTGCCGACCTGGTCAGGATCGATGGAATTAACACTGGCGGAAATACAATGACTATAAACAATCAGTCTACTTCTGCCACTGCATCAACAATTAAGTTTTTACAAGGAGCAACAAATAACACAATTACCAATTGTACAATTTTAGGTTCGTCTACAGGCTCCTCAGGTTCACCAGATGGGGCGACAGTACTTTTCTCTACTACGACCAGCGGGATACCTGGGAATGATAACAATACCATTTCAAACAACGACATCGGACGTTCGGGATTAAACTGGCCATTTCAAGCAGTGAAAAGTTTAGGAACAGCAGGTAGAGAAAACAAGAATAATACGATTGACAATAATCTGATTCATGATTTTTTCTCACCTGCTTCCGTGAGTAATTCACGGGGTATTTTAATTAACAGCAACTCAACTTCATTTACAATTACTAATAATAAAATATATGAAACAAGTGTGGTTACAGCAACTGCCGCTGGCACCAACATCTTATCATTTATTGATATTGAATCCGGCTCCGGGTATACTATCACTGGAAACTGGATTGGATTTGGAAATGCATCTGGTTTCGGCTTTAGCGACATGAATAGCCTCTCAAACATTGCTACCATGATTCAGGCTATGATTATTAACCAGACAACTAATCTTACTACTACAATCAGTTCTAATGTAATTGGAGGGTTGAGAATTATTTCCAGTCGGGCTACGTCAACAAGCGGAGAAAATATATTTTTAGCTGTTCATTTTTCAGGTGCAAGTACCGGTACCATTAACTTTATTGGTAATATCATCGGAAACTTTGTTGGCCTTAGTTCAATTTATGTCCGATCAACTTCTGTCGGAGGGGCTTCTCCAAAACCTGTTGCAGGAATTTTCAACAGAAGCATGGCCAATATAAATATTGAGGATAATATAATTGGCAGCATTGAATTGATTTTTGCAGGTACTGCAGGATTTGATCTCTTTCACCTATATGGAATATTGAATGAAGGTGATGGGGCAGTCGTAATTAAAGGCAATATTATTGGTGGCTCAATAGCAAGCAGCATTAGTTCAACACATCTTGGAGGAAGTGTTGTTGGTATTTGCAATACACGGGCAACGGCATCTGTCCGCATACAAAATAACCATGTCCGTAATCTTACACATAAAAGTGCAAATACCGGAGTGAATAATTTAGCTTCTGTGATTGGCATCCTTGAGAAAATTGGTGGTGGTAATTTGGGCAATACCATCAGCGGAAATCAGATTTATAGTTTAAGTAATACCGCAGTGACCCCTTCGGCTGTTCATGTAAAGGGAATTTTATTAAATCCCTTTGGTGGTCTTTCCGGAATCACTTTGGTTGAAAGAAATACAATCAATTCACTTAGCGTAACTTCAACAACGGTAGGCTCATCGATTAATGGTATTCATGTTGTATTGAATGGTACAGCTCACCTTTTCAACAATATGATCAGCCTTGGAAATGGAATTACCGGTAATTTGAAAATTCTGGGAATAAGACAAGATGGGATGACAATCTTCGCACATCATAATTCTATTCGGATTATGGGTGCTGCATCAGGAACTGATTTGTCAGCTTGTTATTCATATACAACAGGAGGATTTGTCTTCCGTTC
>CAYHFJ010000209.1:0-6276 GCA_964355885.1 uncultured Flavobacteriales bacterium | reverse complement strand
CGCCTGTTTCCATTACGATAAGGTCAGGAAAATTCATAGGGTGTTGCTCAATAAAATCAAGCAGCGCAAAAGTAACTCCAATTAACAAAGTTTTTTGACCTTTCTTTTTTTGTTCCTCTAAAGTTTTTTCAAGGTCAAGATGATTATTCAGGTAAAAACCGCTTTGCGGGTGCCCGGAGGAACGAATCAATTTGTTTACCATATAGACAAGAGATGAACCTGACCGTTCAAGGTATGATGGAAGCAGAGCAAGGATGCAATAGTCTTCCGGGTCACCATAAAATAACTTAAAAGCTGAAATAAAACTTTTCTCATAGACTGCTGTATCTGCTACAAAATGGTTGCCTGGAACAGATCCTGAGGTGCTGCTGCTTGTAAAAACCACTTCTGCATTTCTGAAATTACTGATTACCTTCTCTGTTTTAAAAATTTCAATAGGTAAAAAGGGAATTTCATTAACTCGTTTCACTTTGATTGATTCAAAATTCAAAAGATCAAGATACTTTTTATAAACAGGATTATTATCCGCCTGATAGTGAAAAACAGATAACCCTACCAGTTCAAACTCATCATTATTTTGAATCGAAAATAAATTCTCCTTTAATTTTTCGCGGGAAATAAGTTTCAACGTTCTCTTGAATTATAATTGGATTATTTGTCATTCATCAGGTAAAAGCAATCTGCCTCCGGGGGCATCTGAATATCAGGAATGCTGTTTGACAACAGGTGGATAATCTGTTGAATAATGCAAGCCAACGCTCTCCTTTCTGGCCATAGAAAATTTTACGATCAGATAGGCTATTGTTATAAGATTCCTGAGCTCGCAAAGCTTTGTCGACAATACCGTACGACCGTATAATGCTTCGGTCTCCCCGTAAATAATACGCAAGCGATCCATCGCTCTTTTCAAACGATGATCAGAGCGCACAATACCAACATAGGTACTCATGACCTCTTGAAGCTCCCGCAAATTCTGTGTGATGAGTACCATTTCATTCGGTTGTGTGGTTCCTTCCGCATTCCAATCAGGTACTTCTGAATTCAGTTCAATGGATTTGAAGTGCTTCAATGCATCTAAAGATGCTCGATGTGAAAATACCAATGCTTCCAACAAGGAGTTTGAAGCAAGGCGATTTCCACCGTGCAATCCGGTTGCTGCGCATTCACCTGCAGCATATAAATTTTTAATGGAACTTCTGGCCCACTCATCCACTGCGATTCCACCACAAATATAGTGTGCTGCAGGTACCACAGGAATCATCTGCTTCGCTATATCAATTCCAAGACTCAGGCACTTCGTGTAAATTGTCGGGAAATGCATTTTGAATCTATCAAGAGGAACGTGCCGGCAATCGAGATAAACAAAATCATCTCCCCGGACTTTCATTTCCTGATCAATTGCCCGGGCAACAATATCACGTGGAGCAAGGGAAGCGCGGGAATCATAATGTTCCATAAACTCTTTTCCATCTCTGGTTTTAAGTATGGCACCTTCACCACGCACTGCTTCTGAAATCAGGAAGGATGGGTGTTCTCCGGGGTTATATAAAGCTGTGGGGTGAAACTGTATAAATTCCATATCCAATACTACGGCCTTTGCACGATATGCCATCGCTATTCCATCACCTGTAGCTATGACCGGGTTAGTCGTTGATTTGTAAACCTGACCTGCACCACCACTTGCCAACAAAGTAATTCGTGCCAGAATCGAATTTATTTCTCCTGTCTTTTTATCTAAGACATAAGCACCATAACATTCAATGTCAGGGGTGCCACGTTTTACATCCTTTCCAAGGTGATGCTGAGTAATCAGATCAACGGCGAAAAAATGTGTGTAGATAGTTATATTCGGATGAGAATGTACCTGCTCCAGAAGTGCTCTTTCAATCTCATTGCCTGTAGAGTCACGGTAATGATACACCCTGTGTTCACTGTGTCCTCCTTCGTGTGCAAGATCATATTCTCCACTTTTAGTCTTATCAAATCGTGTACCCCATTCAATAATCTCTTTGATCCTGTCTGCTCCTTCAGTTACCACCATGCGAACTATCTTCTCATTACATAATCCGGCGCCACATTCCAGTGTATCCTGAATGTGCTTTTCAAAAGTATCAGGGGCATGCAATACACCGGCTATTCCACCCTGTGCATACTTGGTATTGGTCTCTTCTTCATTTGATTTGGTAATGACAATGACTTTACCATGATCTGCCACCTTCAGCGCAAATGTCAGGCCTGCAATACCACTTCCAATGACAAGAAAATCTGTTTGGGTCTTCATATGAGGACAAAAGTAGCAGTAAATACCATAATTACAGGAATATTAGTCCCTATAATTTCAAATGCAACACTATATAAATCAAGCATTCAAGTGCATTTTAAATTTCCGTACCTTTGCATTAAATTCAGACAGACAAAAAATGAAATTAGTTACGGTTTATGCAGAAGCTACCCCGAATCCGGCTTCTATGAAGTTTGTTCTTAACAACTATATATTGCAGGAAGGTAGTGTTGAATATACAAATCCAGCCCAAACAGATAATTCTCCGCTTGCAAAACAATTGTTTACTTTTTCAGGAATAAGCAGTGTTTTTATCACAGCTAATTTTATCACGCTCACGAAAAACTCTGATGTTGACTGGTATGAAATGATTCCGATCCTCCGGGAATATATTAAGAATTATTTTCAGACAGACGAACCTGTTTTCACCGGACCTGCTGAACAAATTGCCGATAAAACAATTGAGAGAACAAAAACCGCCTCCGCAATCGAAAGTAAAATTATCGAAGCACTGGATGAATATGTGAAACCCGCGGTGGAACAGGATGGAGGAGCTATTCATTTTAAGTCTTTTGAAGAAGGAATTGTCACTGTTGTGATGAAAGGATCATGCAGCGGTTGCCCTTCATCTACTCTTACATTGAAATCCGGTATTGAAAATCTTTTGAAACAACTCATCCCGGAAGTGAATGAAGTTGTCGCTGTTGCAGATTGAGTCAATAATAAGACTCCAATTCACGTATCAATTCTTTGATAGATAACACCTTCTGTTGTCTGGACAGTTTTCCACAATTCCATCTTATCAACAAGCATTTTATTTGTCAAGCTGAATGCTGTGGTGCTGATAGTTGAAATATCTGCACCTTTCTTTATACGCGCCATTGTAATGTGTGGAATCGGATCCTGATGCTGAGGAATTATTGTCATTTTTCAAGATCTAACAGGTTACCCGGAAAATCAACTAATTAAAACTCAACTCACAATCCCAATAGTGCCTTCACCGGATCTTTCCCGTCAAACATCATCTTCACCGGTTCTTCCAGCATTTGTTTCACCTTAACAAGAAATCCAACAGATTCTCTTCCGTCAATGATACGATGATCATAAGACAAAGCAAGATACATGATCGGACAAATCCGGACTTCACCATTTACCGCCATCGGCCGATCCACAATATTATGCATTCCAAGAATGGCACTTTGTGGAGGATTGATGATTGGTGTGGACAACATTGATCCGAATACACCTCCGTTTGTAATTGTAAAAGTTCCTCCTGTCATCTCTTCAATGCTCAATTTCCCCTCGCGCGCTTTAGTAGCCAAGAGCAAAACTGTGGATTCAATTTCAGCTAAACTCATAGCCTCTGCGTTCCGCATTACTGGAACCATCAATCCTTTTGGAGCACTTACCGCAATACCGATGTCACAATAATCATGGTAAATTATTTCCTGACCATCTATCTGCGCATTCACTGCCGGAAATTCATTCAATGCCTGGCAAACTGCTTTGGTAAAAAAAGACATGAACCCCAGACCCACACCATACGTTTCTTTAAAAGAATCCTTGTGTTGTTTTCTGATATTCATGATCGCACTCATATCAACTTCGTTGAAAGTAGTCAACATAGCGGTCTCCTGCTTTACAGCCACCAATCTCTCTGCCACTTTCTTGCGAAGCATACTCATTTTTTCACGACGAACTTCTCTTGTGCCAGGCTGCTTGATCTGTGAAACGAGAGGTGTTTTTTTTGATGCATCAATAACATCAGATTTTGTAATTCGTCCTTCTTTACCGGAAGGTATAATATCCTTTGCCGGAATACCTTGCTCACGCATCATCTTCGCAGCGGAGACTGAGGGAACACCTGCCGCGTATGAATCTCCATTCTTTTTATCCGACTTAACGGAAACAGGTTCTTTTTTCCTCTCAGCTATTTTGTCAGACTCATTTTCTGATCCTGCGGGTTTTTTCCCTTCAGTATCAATGGTGCAAACTTGCGTTCCGACGGCGATTGTTTCGCCTTCTTTTACCAATATCGACAGGGTACCATTCGCCTCAGCATTTAAGGTCAATGTCGCTTTATCAGAATCAATCTCACAAATCTCTTCATCTTTTTCAACATAATCTCCATCTTTCCGGATCCATCTTGCAATCTGAACTTCATTGATTGATTCTCCCGGAGAGGGAATTTTCATTTCGATGATTGACATAATTCGATTCTTTTTGAATAAATAATATTTATTTCCCGGCAACCATTTTCTCAAATACACTTTCAATTAACTCCCGCTGCTCACGATCGTGCGTTTTATGAGACCCTGTAGCTGTACTTGCACTTTCTACGCGTGATATTAATTTGAATGTAATATCCTTTGATGTCCTTAAAATAAAGGACCAGGCACCCATGTTCTCCGGTTCTTCCTGCAGCCAGAACCAATCTGTAGCATTCCGGTATTTCTTTTTTAATGCTGAAAGTTGCCCGGAGGGATAGGGATATAATTGCTCCAATCGAATGAGGGCAATATCAGTGGCTTGATCCTTCTCTTTTTGTTCCAACAATTCGTAATAAACCTTTCCGCTGCATACGACAACCCGGCTGATTTTTTCAGGCGACGAAGTGGTATCGTCAATAACTTCCATAAAAGTACCTGAAGCCAATTCATCAAATTTTGAAATACATCGTGGGTGACGCAACAAACTCTTTGGGGTAAATACCACAAGTGGTTTTCTAAAAGGTCTATGCATCTGTCTGCGCAGAACATGGAAAAAATTAGCCGGTGTGGTGCAATTCACAATCTGCATATTCAATTGTCCGCTTAAGTTCAGGAATCGCTCGATACGTGCATTTGAATGTTCGGCTCCCTGTCCTTCATAACCGTGTGGAAGTAACATCACCAATCCGTTCATGCGCCCCCATTTATCTTCAGCACTGCTCAGATACTGATCAATGATGATCTGTGCTCCATTCATAAAATCTCCAAACTGCGCTTCCCAGATCAACAAAGAGTTAGGTGAAGTCATTGCATACCCATATTCGAAACCAAGCACGGCATATTCAGAAAGTAATGAATTGTATATCTGAAAAGGAGCTTGTAGTTTATCAATATTATTGAGTGGAGTATACTGCTCCTCGGAATCTTCTACCCTGACAACAGCATGCCGGTGAGAAAATGTTCCTCGCTCTACATCTTGCCCGCTGAACCGTACCGGAAATCCTTCTTTGAGTAATGAAGCATAAGCCAGTAATTCGGCCATGGCCCAATCAGCTTTTCCCTCATTCACATTTTTTAATCGCTCTTCAAAAAGTCTTTTACTCTTACTGAAAAAATTCTTGTCCGAAGGAAGTGTGCTGATCCTTGTTCCTATTAGCTGAAGTGCTTTTAACTCTACTCCAGTCTCCGGGGATTGAAAAAAATCCTTCTCATTAGCCTTGCGTAACCCCTTCCAACTTCCATCCAGTTTTTCAGTAATTGAAATCTTCTTTGCCTGCCTTGCAGTATCCAAACTTCTTTGCAGCATCTCCTTGAATGATTTCTCCATCTCCCGTGCAAGAGCTGCTTCCACCTGACCCTGTGCTAATAATTTTTCATTATAAATTTCACGCGGATTCGGATGCTGTGCAATGGCTTTGTAGAGCAATGGCTGAGTAAAGCGAGGTTCATCTCCTTCATTATGTCCGTACTTCCGGTATCCAAGAATGTCAATAAATACATCACGATGAAATTTCTGACGAAACTCCATAGCCAGTTCAATAGTGTAAACGAGTGCTTCCACATCGTCAGCATTCACATGAAATACCGGTGATAAAGTTACCTTGGCTACATCAGTGCAATAGGTGCTGGAGCGGCCATCCATATAATTCGTAGTGAATCCTATCTGATTATTTGTAACCAGATGAATAGTACCACCTGTCCGATATCCCTTTAACAAGGACATTTGAATGACTTCGTAAACGACACCCTGTGCAGCAATTGCAGCATCACCATGTATGAGTATGG
>CAYHFJ010000208.1:0-6295 GCA_964355885.1 uncultured Flavobacteriales bacterium | reverse complement strand
CGCCCCTCGAACTCTTTAAAGAAAATCTCAATGACGTCAACAATAATACCCCGGTCATAATATTGAAAATTCTCATTGAACTGATCCCAGTCAATTACTGCCATAGCTTATTTCTTAAAGTGTCACAGCAAAATAATCAATTGTTTTTATCAAACCTTCTTTTAATTGAATTTTTGGTTCCCAATCCAGCATTTTTTTAGCCAAATCGATGTTGGGCTGTCGCTGCATTGGGTCATCAGAGGGCAGCGGCATCCTGATAATCTTTGATTTGGAGTTGGTGAGCTGGATTATCTGCTCGGCTAACTGCATGATAGTAAACTCATTGGGATTTCCAATATTGACAGGACCGGTAAAGCTTTCAGGTGAGGCCATCATTTTGATCATCCCTTCCACCAGGTCATCAACATATTGGAAACTTCTCGTTTGCTGTCCGTCGCCATAGATCGTAATATCCTTGTTCTGCAATGCCTGAACAATAAAGTTAGAAACTACCCGGCCATCATTCGGATGCATCCTTGGACCATATGTGTTGAAGATCCTGATTATCTTGATTCGAACGTTGTTTTGATTGTGGTAATTGACGAACAAGGTTTCAGCCGATCTTTTGCCTTCATCGTAACAAGACCGTTCACCAATAGGATTGACATGTCCCCAGTAGCTTTCCGTCTGGGGATGAACCTTCGGATCCCCATATACCTCGCTGGTTGAAGCCTGAAGGATCTTTGCCTTTACCCGTTTGGCCAGCCCCAGCATGTTAATGGCACCCATCACAGAGGTTTTCATGGTTTTGATGGCATTGTACTGGTAGTGAACAGGCGATGCTGGACAGGCAAGATTATAAATTTCATCTACCTCAATGTAAAACGGATTGGTTACATCATGCCGTATCAGTTCAAAATAGGGGTTGGAAAGAAGGTGAACGATGTTCTGCTTCTGACCCGTGAAATAATTGTCCAAACAGACAACGTCATTGCCTTCATTGAGTAATCTCTCACAAAGATGAGAACCTACAAATCCGGCACCTCCTGTGACTAATACCTTTTTCTTGATCATGTTTTTCATCTTAAATTCCCGGGAAACAGATATTCGTAGTGAATAATCTGTCTCTCAGGTTTGAGTAAATATTATTTTGTTGTATCGACACCAATGCAGAAATATTCAAATCCCTGACGTTTCATTTCTGCCATCTCGTAGATATTTCTACCATCGAAAATGACCGGCATATTCAATAGTTTTTTAACGATTTTAAAGTTGGGGAATTTGAACTCCGGCCATTCAGTGACTAAAAGCAAACAATCTGCATCTATCAATGCCTCGTATTGATCCTCTGCGTAGGTTATTGTATCTCCCAGTTGATGGGTTGCCTCTTTCATAGCGATTGGATCATATGCTTTCACCTTGGCCCCTGCTTCGAGGAGTTTATTGATGATGACTACCGACGGAGCCTCTCGCATGTCATCGGTTTGTGGTTTGAAAGACAATCCCCAAACGGCAATGGTCTTGTCCTTGAGATCGCCTTTGAAATATTTGTGAACTTTTTGGAAAAGAACAGATTTTTGAGCCTGGTTAACAGCTTCAACAGCCTTTAATACCTGCAGATCATAATTGAAATCTTCTCCGGTGTGAATCAACGCTTTTACATCTTTCGGGAAGCAAGATCCTCCATATCCAATACCAGGATAAATGAATTTGTTGCCAATTCTGGAGTCTGAACCAATTCCTCTCCGCACCATGTTGATGTCGGCTCCTACAATTTCGCACAGATTGGCGATGTCATTCATAAAACTGATCTTTGTTGCCAGCATAGCGTTGGCTGCATATTTGGTCATCTCGGCAGAGGTGATGTCCATGAAAATGATCGGGTGACCGTTTAAGGTAAAAGGTTTATATAGACTTTTCATCAGCTCTTCAGCTCTTGGGGAATCCAGACCAACCACGATACGATCGGGTTTCAGGAAGTCATCAATAGCAGCTCCTTCTTTAAGGAATTCAGGATTCGAAGCGACATCAAACGAAATGGCTACACTGCGTTTGTTCAACTCTTCCTGAAGCGCTTTTCTTACCTTTTGCGCAGTGCCTACCGGAACAGTACTCTTGGTTACAATTAGCAAATAATCCTTCATATTTCGGCCGCAATCGCGGGCTACACTTAAAACATACTGCAAATCAGCACTGCCATCCTTGTCTGGAGGGGTTCCTACAGCTGTAAAAAGGACTTCACAATCTTCGAGTGCCTCAGCGAGAGAGGTTGTAAATTTCAAACGTCCCTTTTTCATGTTCCTAAGCAACATCTCTTCGAGCCCGGGTTCATAAATCGGAACAATCCCATTGTTTAGATTATCAATTTTTTTCTGGTCGATGTCCACACAGGTGACTTCAATACCCACTTCAGAAAAACAGGTGCCTGTTACCAGGCCAACATAACCGCTTCCAACAATTGCAACTTTCATACGCTTATTTCTTTAGGATTTAGATAATAAATATATTGTTTTATTCGAACTTATAAAATTAACTTTATGATAATGATTTAACAAATTATTTATTGGAATGTTTAATGTTTTCTTTGGCTCATTCAACTTTTATAAATTTTCCGGATTCAATTTTATTTATTGTTTTTACCGAATAAAGATATAAACCGGGAGATAAATCCTGCACATCAATTTTAGTGGAATAGGTCCCTGGTATCACGCCAAACTGTTCTTTTACCATCATCTGTCTACCGACAAGATTGTAAAGTGAAATGGTTACATCAGATTTTGCATCGATCATAAATTTTACAATCAATTCTAATTTCACCGGATTTGGATAAGCAATTGGCAATGTCTGATCTTTCAAAGGCTTTGAGACATCAAGCAGGTTATAATATTCGTAAGCCCCAATATCCGGAGGATTATCTGAAGTTCTTGGGTGGTATTTAAAGTCGAATGAGATAAATGGCTGACCAGCATACCCGCCATTAATCAAAGGAGAATTTTTAAGTAGCGAATAGTCGAAATCCAAACCGGAATTTAGTGCATTTCTGGCAAGATAATTGTTTTTCAGAAGGATACTGGTACTCTTATCAGGAATCATAATATAGGAGTCTACTCCCTTAAACTGAGTGTTGCCAAATTCATAGGTGTCAAAATTACCGGGACTGATAATCACATTCGACGAGATCAGATTATTTTTACTTTTGGCATTTGCAAACCGGATCCCATCTGATTTCGGATTGATAATTGTATTGTTTATGATATAAAACGACCGGTCGGGAAGGGCAGAGATGTCTGAGACAAAGATGCCATGTTTCATTTTGGTTGTTCCCGTTTCATTGGGAGCATAAGTTATTCCGGCATTGACAATTATATTGTTAAATATCTTTTTCCCTCCAAGACCATGGTTCTCAATTCCGTCACCTTTGCCGTCTGCTATATAGTTGTTGTAACAATCACAATCCGATCCGCCTCCAAGGATGATTCCTGACATTTGGTTCACATATTCTGCCTGACTGTCAAAAAGAACGATATTGTCATAAACCTGACAACTTTTATAGGCAGAACTGACCTGAATACCATCCCAGCCTGAATATTTAATGATATTGTTGTAAACTTTGACTCCGTCAAGAAGAGAGGGCATCAATAGTGTGTCTTTGCCATTGCATTTCACTATTTGTCCTGAATATTTTGTGCTGCCAACGTACATTCCTTCATTGCCTGCATTTTCAATGTAATTATCATGGATGATGGTATTGAACTGCGTAAACTTTTCCCTGGTGGTATTTAAATTGCAGTCCGGGTCTGTCTTGGCATAAAGTCCACCAATCGGAACATCCCTGATTGAAACATGGTCAATTTCGAAATCCGAACTCATTCCTCCAATGCCAAGTCCGGATCCGTTGGCCACCCGTTTGACCTCGATCCCATAAAAATTGGCCTGCACTCCGGTTCCTGTAAACCTGAAATAACGGCAATTTTGAATCGATATTCCGTAAGTATGGTTTGTATCAATGGTAACAACGCCGCCTTTGTTGATAAATACAAATGGTTTAGATGCATTTCCCTGAAAGTTCCGGATCAACAGATAGTCGCGGGGACCGGCTTTCAGGTAGATGGTATCACCTGGAATCAATTTGTTGTATGGCTGCTGAGATCCATCAATAAGTGAAGTTGAAGAATCAACCACTATTGAAGATGCAAGTAATAAGCCATTTTGCATAAGCAAAAATGCTACTACCAGGATTTTCAGCGCACTATTTTTGAATACTTCGGACACTATATTTATTTTTTTCCCCTCTTTGCCCGTTCCCAGTTAACCGATTGTGATCCTTTAATATATCTTTTGAATCCAAGGAAAACAGAGAGGTTCATGATGAAAAAATAATAGGGAACAAACAAGAGTTTAACTTTTATCGAGCGATTTTCGAGATACCATCCAAGGAGGGCAGCAACATAGAACAAGATTTGAAGCCAGAATAATATGGTGTACATTTCCATTTGCATGATTCCACTATCTATGGCAAGAATAAGTCCGACAGGGATCATAAACAGGAGCGACAATGGGGCTAGTGTCCAGCGCAACACCCGATGTGAAATGTATTGAAATGATAGTGTCCCATAGCGGAAGATATTAAGGAGGGAACTCAGTCTGACAACAGATTGAATTCCCCCGGCAGAAATCCTTATTTTTCGCTTAAGCTCTTCTTTTACATTGGCTGAAGCTGATTCGATTGCATAAGCATCCGGATCATATTGAATAGTATAACCTTTCTGAGCAACTCGCAGGGATATGATAAAATCGTCGAGCAGAGTATCCCGTTCAACCTCCTGGTATAGCTCTGTCCGAATAGCAAATAGCTCACCGGCAGCGCCAACAACAGAATAGAGTTCTGCATCCCACTTCTTCAGGGTGGATTCATATTTCCAGTATAGACCTTCCCCTGCACCCGCAGCAGCATCTTTCTCTTTGCCAAATATGCGTTTCTCGCCGGATACACAACCTACCTGCGGATTGCTGAATAAATTGACAATCCTTCGAATAGATTCCTTTCCAAGCATTGTGTTGGCATCACAAAAAACGACGATCGGGGTCTTTACAAACTTCATTCCCCTGTTCATGGCGTTAATTTTTCCGTTACGCTGTGGCAGGTGGTGAACCACAACCCCTTTGTATTTGCCCAAATGTTCAGGGGTTCCATCATCCGATCCATCTGTAACCCAGACCAAATGAAGTTTTTCGGCAGGATATTCGAGTTCGAGTGAGTTTTTAATTTTTTCGTCAATGAAATCTTTTTCGTTGAAGGCAGTCACAAAAAGGGTTACATCCGGTTCGTATGAGGGATCTGCATTTTTAACACTTTTACCTTTGATAAGCCTTTTGATTCGGACCAGAATAAAAAGCAGGATACCATATCCGATATAGGCGTAAAAAACGATGAAAAGAAGTACCCAAAAGATGATTTTCAATGTTGTCATGGATCTTGATTTATGCGGTTTAGGAAATTTTTTTCTTGGCAAAAAGGTTGTTATTCACACCAATTTCCTTGTAAATTTCAAGTACATTTTCGGCCATTGCTTTCCATGAAAACCTGGACGCCTGTTCAAATCCCTTTCTGATAAGTTCTTCCCGAAGTTTGTTGTCATTAAGAAGTTGAATCATGGCTGCTGTTATTTCCATTGGATTATAAGGATCAATGATAATTGCTCCATCTCCTGCCACTTCCGGCATGGATGAAGTATTTGAAGTAATAACCGGAGCCCCGCAAGCCATTGCTTCTAGCATCGGAATACCGAAACTTTCACGGAGCGATGGATAAAGAAAAATTTCACATTGACTGTAAATTGCCGGCAAATCTGTATTGACAACATAGCCGGTCAGGATAATTTTATTTATTAATTCAGCATCACTAATTTCATCCAGCAGTTTTTCAAGTTCAGTCCGGTCGTAATCGAGCATGACAAGTTTACTTTCCAGATTGGTCTGTTTCAAAAAGTCAGAGAACGCTTTTAAAGTCCCCTTGGTATTTTTTTTAGGATCAGTATTCCCCAGAAAAAAGAAAAACCGGTCGGGGAGGTGATATTTCTCCTTGACCCTTTGCAATTCAGAGGGATCAATAATCGGCACGAAATGCTCACTGACGCCATTGTATACAGCTGTTAATCTATTGTCATTTGCCATGCCGAAAAACTGACCAATCCTGTTTTTTTCAAAATTGGATACAGTGATGATTTTGCGGCTCTTTCGGATAATTTTGGGTACAAACATCCGCCGGTAGGCATTTCCGAATTTTTGGTACCAGCTTCCTGATCCCTGCATGATC
>CAYHFJ010000207.1:0-6350 GCA_964355885.1 uncultured Flavobacteriales bacterium | reverse complement strand
CGCTTCCCAACTAAAGAAAGATCCAGCACCAGAAAAACCATCATTCCATAAATAAAAATCTCCTTACTGTATTTAAATCTGAGAAATGTCCAGATTAATGCTGAAGCTATAATAGCAAACAGCAAACTGCGCATCACGTCACTCAACATAATATGTTTTCTGGCAATAGAAACATTTTCAAAAAAAGAGTTCAGTATATCCTCTGAAATATTCTGTCCCTTTACACTGGCAGAAACCTGATCGTACTCCGCAGTGGTATAAAAATTAGTGAACATCCCGGGTGCTACAAGCATCAATGCAAGAATTGCAATTAAGCCTAACATTGAATACATCATCGGCTTTTTAAACTTCTTGAAATAATCCTCCTCTTTCACCATCCTGTCAATGGCTAGCACTGCCAAAAGAGGAACTGTAAATTCAGCGATGACAAGGATCATCGACACTGCCCTGAATTTATCATAGCCCGGTAAAAAATCAAGGAATAGGTTTGTTAGTGGCATGAAGTTTTTTCCCCAACTCAACATAACTGCCAGGATGGTCACAGAAACTAATCCCCATTTAACCGGACCTTTTACAGTAAATGCGCCTATAAGAAAAAGCATACATACGATCACACCAAGATAAACAGGTCCGGATGTAAAAGGCTGATCACCATAATATGCACTGAATGATGCGATGTTTTGTTTATACTGAGCATCTACATCTTTGATTGCATCTTTATTATTCTTTGAAATTACTTCACTGCCGCCACCCTTAAAATCAGGAACAATGAATGTCCAGCTTTCACCTACTCCATAGCTCCAATCCGTAATATAGTCACGATCAAGTCCACTTGTTTGGTTTTCTTTATTTGCACTTAATTCTGAAGGACCACGCGTAGAGTATTTCGCGTATTCCTGGGTGGCCCAGATATTTGTGATATTGGTTGACAATGCAAGTGCTGCCATTCCCAGAAGCAACAGGCTGGATTTGATGAATGCAGGAAGGCGTTTTTCCCGGAGAGCATTAATAAATTCAGCAATAGCAAGAAAGACCACAATTAACATGAGATAATAGGTGATCTGCAGGTGATTCGCATTCAATTCTAATGCCAGAGCAAGTCCTGCCACTGCTGCGCCTATCATCCATCGTCCACGGTAGGTCAACAAGACTCCCGCGACAACCGGAGCCATGTAACCAATAGCATGTGCTTTGGAATTATGACCTGCTTCCAGAATAATGATAAAATACGAACTGAATGCGAATGCGAATGCACCCATGATGGCCACTCTTTTATCTACCCCTAAAACAATCAGCAGAAAATAAAAACCAAGCAAATACAGAAAAAATAAATTGGCCGGTGAAGGAAAAAACATGAATGCCTTGTCAATATACTGAACAAGATTTGCACCATAAATCGCGGAGATCTGGTAAGCAGGCATACCCCCAAACATTGAATTCGTCCACAAGCTCATTTCGCCTGTAGCTTCCTTGTTCTTTAAAATCTCCTGCGACATGCCCTTCCAATTGTTTATATCCATCTGGCGTAACTCTTTCCCCTGAAACAAGGGAGAGAAGTAAAGCCAGGTAATGGCTACAAAAGCTAAAATTGCAAGGAGATAGGGCAAATATTTCTTCATAGATCGGTATTTTTGTTAACAATAAATTTAAAAAAATAAAACAACTATAAGCTATGCAGGTTTAGATAATAATTTACTCCACCTCCTCATACTCCGTATACTCCCCAGGCTGAATCTTTCCACCCTTTTTCTGCCGCAGATCCTCGACGGTAACACTTCCTTCCGGCTTGCGAGTAGCCTGTCCTGCTTGTTGATTTTGTTGCTGTTGTGCCATTTGTTCCGCAGCCTTCTGTAAAGCTTTGGCTGCACCGAAAAATAATATTCTCCTTAGCCATCCAAGAATGATGAATATCAGGAGTATGATAAGAATATATTTCATGCCACTTAATACCTTTTAGTGTTATAATTCAGGTTAGCTATCTTGATAAGTATAAATTTCTCTCTGAATAAACCTTCTGAAAGAATTCATCTTCCAGGTCATCGATGAAATAAATCGCCTCCCCGGTTGATTTCATTTCAGGTCCCAGCTCTTTATTTACGTCAAGAAACTTATCAAAGGAAAAGACTGGTACCTTTATTGCATAACCGTTTTTCACCGGTGCGAAGGTAAAATCTTTTAACTTATTAGCTCCTAACATTAGCTTGGTTGCATAATTAACATAAGGCTCATCGTATGCCTTCGCGATGAAAGGAACTGTTCGTGATGCCCGTGGGTTTGCTTCAATTACATAAACTTTTTCATTCTTGATGGCGAACTGAATATTAATCAATCCCTTCACTTTCATTGCCAGGGCAATCTTTCGTGTGATCTCTTCGATCTGATGGATGATATCATCACTCAGGTCAAACGGAGGCAGAACAGCGTTACTATCTCCACTATGTATTCCCGCAGGCTCAATGTGTTCCATGATTCCGATGATATATACATCTTCTCCATCACAGATCGCATCAGCCTCCGCTTCTATTGCTTTTTCTAAAAAATGATCCAGTAATATTTTATTGTCCGGAATATCCTGCAGGATCTGCACTACATGTGACTCCAATTCTTCCTCATTGATCACAATTTTCATGCTTTGGCCACCGAGCACGTAGGAAGGGCGCACCAATAAAGGGAAACCCAATTCTCTCGCGATACCAACTGACTGATCAGCATTTTCGACGACTCCGAATTTTGGGTAAGGAATATTTAAATCTCTCAATAAGTTTGAAAATCTACCACGATCCTCCGCAAGATCCAATGAATCAAAGCTGGTGCCGATGATTTTGATTCCATACTTATTAAGCTTTTCAGCAAGTTTGAGTGCCGTTTGTCCACCTAACTGAACGATCACCCCCTCAGGCTTTTCATGTTCGATGATCTCGTAAATATGCTCCCAGAATACCGGTTCGAAATATAACTTGTCTGATATATCAAAATCAGTTGATACGGTTTCAGGGTTGCAATTGATCATGATGGTTTCGTATCCACATTCCTTTGCTGCAAGAACTCCATGGACACAACTGTAATCAAATTCAATACCTTGTCCGATCCGGTTAGGTCCCGATCCCAGAATGATCACCTTTTTTTTCCCGGTAACAACGCTTTCATTCTCTTCATCGAAAGTAGAGTAATAATAAGGAGTACTCGCCTCAAATTCCGCCGCACAGGTATCCACAAGTTTCCAGACACGACGTATGTTCAACTCTCCCCGCTTCTTGAAAACCTGACTTTCCAAACAGCGAAGCAAGTGGGCTACTTGTCTGTCTGCATAGCCTTTTTTCTTCGCCTCCATCAATAAATCTTTTGGAATAGAGTCAATGGTATACTTTTCAATTTCTTTTTCTAACACGATCAACTCTTCAATCTGACGAAGGAACCATGGATCAATCTTAGTGAGTTTATGAATGGTGTTAAATGGAATACCTAATTTGAATGCATCGTAGATATGAAATAAGCGATTCCAACGAGGGCGTTCAAGACTATCAAGAATATCTTCGGGATCCCTGATCTCCCGACCATCGGCTCCGAGACCATTTCGTTTAATCTCGAGAGACTGACAAGCTTTCTGAAGAGCTTCCTGGAAGGAACGACCAATGCCCATTGCTTCACCGACAGACTTCATCGATAAGCCAAGGTGTCGATCACTGCCTTTAAATTTATCAAAATTCCAACGGGGAACTTTTACGATAACATAATCGATTGTAGGTTCGAAGAATGCTGAAGTACTCTTTGTTATCTGATTTTTTAATTCATCAAGGTGGTAGCCGATGGCAAGTTTCGCCGCGATCTTAGCAATGGGATATCCGGTAGCCTTTGAAGCAAGTGCTGATGACCGTGAAACACGCGGGTTAATTTCAATAACAATGATCTCATTCTCATCATTGGGATTTACAGAGAACTGAATATTACATCCGCCTGCAAAATTTCCGATTCCGTTCATGCAACGGATTGCAAGGTCACGCATTTTTTGATAGGTGACGTCAGACAATGTCATTGCAGGCGCAACAGTTATTGAGTCGCCGGTATGAATTCCCATCGGATCAAAATTCTCGATAGAACAAATGATGATGACATTTCCGGCAGCATCTCTTAACAATTCCAACTCAAACTCTTTCCATCCCATGATAGATTTCTCTATCAGTACTTCATGTGTTGGAGAAGCATGCAAACCACGATTCAAAGCACCGTCAAATTCTTCCCGTGTGTGAACAAAACCACCACCTGTCCCTCCGAGAGTGAAAGATGGACGAATCACTAATGGGAATCCTATCACTTGGGCAATTTCCTTTCCTTCCAGATAAGAGGTTGCCGTTTTACCCTGACACACTCCTGCACCCAACTCAATCATTCGAAGACGAAATTTCTCTCTGTCTTCAGTCATCTGAATAGCAGCAATATCAACACCAATAATCTTCACACCATATTTATCCCATATCCCTGCTTTTTGACAATCAATAGCGAGGTTTAAAGCTGTTTGCCCACCCATCGTCGGCAGGACTGCATCAATTTTATGTTTCTCCAGTATGCGGATGATGGATTTTTTTGTAAGTGGCTGCAGGTAGATATGATCCGCTGTCACTTTATCCGTCATAATGGTGGCTGGATTTGAGTTTATAAGAGTTACTTCTATTCCCTCTTCCTTCAAAGAACGGGATGCCTGAGATCCCGCGTAATCAAATTCACAGGCTTGTCCAATGATAATGGGGCCGGAACCGATGATCAATACTGATTTAATGGATTTGTCGCGAGGCACCGTTAATTGCTTTAAGGATGAAAAAAATATTCGGAAGAATATAAACGGGCTGAACCTTCGGGAATTAACAATTTAACCTGTTTATACCGGTGGCAAAGGTAACTTTTTCGACGTGAACCATTGAAAGGAATCTTCGATTGTTGAAAATTCCTTTCGGGAAAAACCATAATTTCATGTTTCTTTACTGTATCAATAAAAAACCAAATTTGCCTAATTCTGTCTCGTCAAGGGGATTTTCCTGGGAATACTTCATTTTTGGAAAAGGGCCTGAAATTCTTTTTGCATTTCATGGCTTTGACAATGACGCAAATGACTTCCGGATTTTCGAGCATTCCTTTGGTGAACGATACACAATTGTAGCTGTCAATCTGTTCTTTCATGGCCAAAGTGATACACCGAACCATCATGCAGAAGATATTTTTACTACAGATATTCTGCTTGAGCTTTTTGACAAATTGCTTTTCAATATGTCCTGTGAACGGTTTTCATTTCTCGGATTCAGCCTTGGAGGCAGAATTATCCTTGAGCTCATCCCCCATTTCTCCAACCGAATAGATCGTATCCTTTTATTAGCTCCCGATGGACTAAAAATCAGTCCCTGGTATGTGTTCATCACGAACACCTGGTTAGGGAAAAAATTATTCAGAAGAGTAATTTATAATGCCGATCGTTTCCTTCGCTTATCAGGATTTTTTTACAAAACAGGTTTAGTAGGTGAAAAACAATACCTCTTCGCTTTATCAAACTTTGACACGCTTGAAAAAAGGAAGAAAGTCTATAACGTCTGGATGATCTTCCGGTATATCCTTCCAAAAGCAGAACAAATTGGTATTGCATTGAAGAAAAACCCGTTTCCGGTAGATATCTATTTCGGGAAAAGGGATACGATCATCAGAGAAAGTTATGGCAGGCACTTTATCAAAAAATCAGGCTATCCGATTGCTATTCATTCTCTAGATGCGGGGCATAATTTGATGAAAGGCAAAATTGTTCAGGAATTAATCCCTTGGCTTTGGGACAAAAAAAAAGTGTCAGTCTAAACCAACACTTTTTAAAAGCTATTTTTAAGAGAACAATTACTTACTGCTCATGCTGTCAGAAACTGTCAAAACGCGACGGCCTCTTTTGCGGCGTGCAGCCAATATACGACGACCATTCGCTGTGCTCATGCGCTCACGAAACCCGTGCTTATTCTTTCTTTTTCTGTTGGATGGTTGATATGTCCGTTTCATTGGAATTCGCTTATTTAATCTTCAAAATCAGGACGGCAAAGGTAGATTATTTTTCCTTTTTACCAAAACTTCAAAGCTTTTTAGGATATTCTTTTCAGCACTCGTCAATCAACTCCAATTAAGAGTGTATTTTATTGATTTTTAGTCTTTTAAACAATAATTACATGGTTTAGGTCTACTATTTCGATGGTTCAATTCAAATTCTATTGCAATTTGCAAAGCATTTCAACACTCAGGATTGTGTTTATCATGCTTCGCCAATCAAAAAACTTCAAAAATCAAAAATCGTTAATCGATATTCGTTAATCAAAAACAACTCTGTGATC
>CAYHFJ010000206.1:0-6374 GCA_964355885.1 uncultured Flavobacteriales bacterium | reverse complement strand
AGGCACGACAGGAACCGGACCGACTTCGTGTGTGGTTTCAGGAAAAAATGGTTTCATCAACCAGTTTTCGCCCTCCATAATGGCAAAAGCACCCACATTTGGAGCGTGACAATGCAATACCGATTTGATATCCGGTCGCTCTTCGAAAAACTTCAGGTACATCCATCTTTCGCCGGTTGGCCGGCGGGTTCCTTCAATGGTTTCCCCTTTAGCATCGATGAAAACCAAATCTTCTTTCTGAATATCACCCTTATTCATCATGGTAGGGGTGATCATAATGACATCGGGTTCCAATTTCCAGGCCAGGTTTCCACCGAAACCGGTAACATACATGTTCGCAGCCAGGCGGTGGCAACATTTTAAGAATGTTGTTGCTTCTTGCGTGTATTTTTCAATTAATAACATATCAAATTATGAATGATGAATGATGAATGATTAAGGTACAATAATCACCTTGAGTGCCTTATTTGCAGGGTTACCTTGAATGTCGACGGCTTTGTTGAAATCATCCAAGCCAAATTCATGGGTAACCAGTCTGGCGAAATCCTCTTTTCTGGAGGCAATCATTTCGCGAGCATCGATATAGTCTCTTAATACTGAACTGTTTGCGCCATGAATGTGTAGTTCAGGATAATGAATCAGGTTTAAATCGATCAGATCAGTCGGATCCGATTTGGGCATGCCGGCGAAGATGGACAGATGTCCGTCGCGAGCCAATAATTTCATACCGACAGCAACCAACGATTTCACCGAAGCTGCCACCACAACAGCATCCACCCCGCGTCCTTTGGTATGCTCTTTGACCCATGTTTCAGGATTGTTCAAGGCAGAGTTTACATAATTATCAAACGGAAGACCAAGCTCCTTCAATAAATCCAGCCGCTCCTGCGATACGTCCATGATGGTAATGGTTTTTGCACCTCTGAATTTGGCGACCATTCCGTTTAATACGCCAATTATCCCACCGCCAAAAACAACCACGTGGTTCATTGTTTCGAAAGGAATAATTCGCATGCCATTGATACAGCAACTCAGCGGTTCGATCAATGTTCCCAGATTGGCCGAAAAATCATCCGGTAAGGGAATCAAACAGCCCTGGTCGATACCTTCTTTGGGCATGATCATGTATTCGGCAAAACCACCGTTCCACTGGTAACCCATGGCTTTGAAACCGTTTTCGCACAGGTTTTCGCGATGAATTTCACACATGGGACAATGACCACACCCGATAACTGTCTGTATGGCATAACGTTCACCAACATGAACGTCTTTAACTTCCTTGCCAATTTCGATCACTGTACCCGTGATTTCGTGCCCAACAATGGGTACGTCCACATGCTTCTCTCCTTTTAATACACGTTGGTCTGTGCCACAAATGGCGCATGCTTCAACTTTTAGCAATACTTCGCCAGATGCTGGTGAAGGGGTAGTGAATTCTTCTACCTCGATTGTTCCAGGTTTTTTGATTACTGCTGCTTTCATTTTTTATGTTTGAATTATTTGTTTCAATTTTGAATGGTAATATACTACCAGATGCCTTTTTTTAACACATCCTGAATAATAGTGAACGATTGATCTTTTCCGGCATTTCTTAATTTATTCGCAATTACCTTATTTACAGGGGGCAACTCCCCTACCGAAGCAAAAAACTCGTTTTTAAGTTTTAGGTTGTGGTTGAAAAAATCATCCGTTTCGGCACTTGAATAAGAGAATCCAGCAAATCGTTGGAGGACAGCGTGTCCAATCAATATTTTAGCGCCGTTCAGAAAGGAATTTTTAAACGGTTTCAGGTATTCACCATCCAGATCGTCGGCAAAAGGCAGACCTGCCTTATTCATTTCCGTTCCGATTTGAATGGGGAAATCCATCTGATCTGCAATTTGAACAATCTCCTTTAATTTATTGTATTTCAGTGCTTTTATCTCCGGATCCCTGATGTTCCAATTTCTGTCAGGAATAATATTCAGTCCCATCGCCCCTTTCTCATGACTTAATTCCAGAAGCGCTTTCCCATCTTCTTCACCTCTACTCGTGCCATCCAACCATGATTCCAATGGTACTGCCCCGCACGAACGAGTCCATGCAAAGAAATCTTCCACTTTCGGAAAGGTATCAGCAGTTGGCTGCATATAGCCTACGCCCCCTTTTTTGGCTAATCTTGCACGCACCAGGTCTTCCATTGCCGACATATTCCGAAATGCGGCTTCCACTTCTATAGCAGCTTTGCCAAGTACTTGGCTCCAAAGTTCATACAAGACTTTTTTGTCTGAGTTTTGTTTGATTGACTTTTGAAGATATGCCTGAATAATATGACGTTCTGTGGCATTTCCGGAAGGTGTAAGCGGAACAACCTCCGTTAAATAATCGATTGCAATATCGGGCATCTTGCCGTTAATTCTGCTAACCAAAGCCAGATTGCGCTCCAACGCTTTATTTCTGTATTCAGCCAGGGTAATTGCTTGGGATGAACCTTCGGCAAAAGGCGTTACGAATCCGGAACCGGCAATGTAACTTACACCAGGCTCACCCGGGGAGTCTATCTCAAGGTGTGAATATTCAGTCAGAAAAGCGCGTGTTTCAATTCCGACAGACGCTCGCAAACTGAGTAATTCGGCGGCTTCGAGGAATTCGTCACGTCCGTCAATCACGTCAAAATCAATGATTCCGGCGGCATATAAACCTCTAAGTTTCGATTCACAGGCAATGCGCGTCGGCGACCAGTTTTCGGAATTGTAAGAATTAAATGAATGAAAGTGCAAATTCACATTGCTGCCTTCTGGTTGAAATATTGGATGTTGGTTCAAAAATTCAATCAATGCATCCTTGCGTTTGGACGGATTAAATGAATTCATTTCCCGTTTAGCATTTTCCATTTAAAATCGATAGTTGACAATATTACTGGACTCGAGGTATCAATCAAAGTCAATCATGGCTTTCATTACACCATCCGAATAACCTGCTACCAAATCGAAAGCCTGCTTGGTATTCGCAAATTTGAACCTGTGCGACGGCATTCGACTCACGTCTACTTTTTCTTCGGCAAGTAATTCCAATGTTTCTTCCAATGCACCATTCTGCCGACGTACATTTTGAATGGCTATCTCCTTGTGGCGCATTTTATCCACTGGGAAAGACCAACGGCTAAATTCAGGAATACCAATGATCAGCAATTTTCCACCAGGCTTTAGCATATCAATGGCCTGATCAACAGCCTCCTGTTTCCCGCAACATTCAAAAACTATATCCAGCAAGGCTGGTTCCAATTCTTTTACCAAGGCTACAACATCTTCTGTGTCAGGATTTCCAGTCCATATGGCGCCACTTTTTTTGGCAATTGCCAATCTATCATCAATTTTATCGGTTACATACACATTTTTAGCCCCCTTTTGCATCAAAGGAAGTAAAACGCTCAGGCCAATGGGGCCAAATCCAAGTATTCCAACATTTTTGCCGGTAAAATCCATATTTGCCAATCGAACCGCATAAACCCCAATAGCCAATGGCTCAGAGATGGCTGCCTGGTCGTACGACATGCTTTCAGGAATAGGGAAGCAACTGGTCTCGGGCATCACAATGTATTCGGAAAGACAACCATCTGCCTGTCCCGGACAACCTAAAAATTTCAGATTCCTGCAGGTATGGTGACGACCTTCCAAACACTGATCGCATTTGAAACATGGCATGGCCGGTTCAATGGCAATGCGGTCACCCACTTTAACATGCGTCACTCCCGATCCTGTTTCGACCACTTCTCCGGAGCCTTCATGACCTACCGGGAAAGGATATTTCACCACCTGACTGCCAATTTTGCCAGAGACGTAATAGTGAATATCTGAGCCACAGACTCCCAATACTTTCATTTTAATCAGCACGTCTGTTGGGTTCACGATTTTGGGAGTTTCGACCTCCATCATTTGCATCTGCCTGATGCCGGTTAATTGCATTGTCTTCATCTTATAATCTTTCTACTTAAGTTCTAAAATACATTACAAAGATTTACTTATTTTTCGGGTAAAACGTTTAACTTTGTTCCGATTTACTTGTATTATTTTACTGCAATTAATAGCCCACCGAAATGCATCATATCAGAGAAGGTTTTAAAGGTCAGCGTCTTATTACAATTAGTCCGGAAATATTATTGAATAGCCAAGATAATCTTCTGACAAAAAGCCTATATGTAAAAAAGATAGGGTACAACCCTCAACTAAAGTTTCATTACATCAAAAAGGAGCTTGGGGTGGACTATTATTTGCTCTTTTATTGTACGAATGGAGAAGGCTGGTACAACATTGAAGGAAAAACCTATAAATTAACTGCAAATCAATACTTTATACTGCCTCCGAATACTCCCTACAGTTATGGTGCCAAACCCGAAAATCCATGGACCACTTACTGGGTGCAATTCATTGGAACAATGGCACCCTGCTTTTACGAATCTTATAGGGCAGGTCAGATTTTACCCGAAACCGATTCACGGCTGCAAGATCGTATTCAGCTGTACGAAGAGATTTACGCGAATCTGGAACTGAGCTTCCATAGCAATCATTATGTTTACGCGAGCATTTGTCTTTACAACTTTTTAGGATCTTTCCGCTATCCCGAGCAGTATCGACGTGTCCGCAGGGCAGATTTGGCTGAACAAGGCTTTAGTCAGAAGGTGATCTCATACCTCCGCGAAAATGTAGAATACAATTTATCCCTGAGTCAAATTGCAAAACATTTCAATCTTTCTGCATCCCACTTTTCAGCCATCTTTCAACAAAAAACAGGACAGTCACCCATTAAGTATTATATCTCCCTAAAAATCGAAAAGGCCTGTCAATACCTGGAACTTTCAAATATGAAAATATGCGACATCTATCCCAAATTAGGGTTTGAAGATGGCGCATATTTTTCGAAAATGTTTACCAAAACAATGGGTATTTCCCCTAGTAAATACAGGGAGAGGGAGAAAGAATGACATTTATTGGCCTCATTTATTATATAGGAAAGTGATACTCCTCGTACTCGATATTAAGTGTTCTATCCTCTTGTATGATTGATAAATTCCTTTTTTCTCATAACTTTGTGATATGGACAAGGCAGAATTCAACACAGATAAGATAATTTTTTTTGGGGTGGAAAGCTCAAATGAAGATTATGAAACAATGCTTGCAATGTATAAAAGCAAGCGTTACAGTTGGAGCTTGTTTGTCGGACATTTAATGATTGAAAAGCTACTTAAAGCTCTGTTTGTCAAGACAAATAGTGATTTTCCTCCTTTTGTCCATAACTTAATTCGCTTAGCTGAAAAATGCAACCTGAAATTAGATGAGGAAAAAATATCGTTCTTTGCAACAGTTACAGCATTCAACATTAACGCGAGGTACGATGATTATAAGATGAGTTTTCAACAGACTTGTACGCCTGAGTTTACTTCAATTTGGATTAAAAGGCTTAAAGAACAACGTTTATGGATAAAAAAATTAATAGAACAGTAAAAAAATACATTGATTCGGTCTCACGGGAGCAACATGGATTAATATCTGCTTACATGTTTGGTTCATATGCAAAAAGCAAGCAACAACCCGACAGTGACATTGATATTGCCTTAGTAATTGAAAATCTTCCAGACTCAGATCGTTTTAACACTCAGGTAAAATTGATGATTCTAGCCTCAAAAATTGATACCCGGATAGAACCGCATCCGATCTCAAAAGAAGATATTATTTCAAATAATCCATTTGCTCAGGAGATTTTACGTACCGGAATTGAGTTAAAGATCAACTGATAGAGAATAATAAGGAGAGAAATTTTTCTCACTAATTATAAAAAGCAACACAGAAGAAGCAAAGGCCAATCGATGATTTTGATTGGCCTTCGCTGCTTTTATTTTTCAGATATAAGCGGGTAACAGCTAAAGAGTTCGTCCTGTAACTCGAAATACGGTCTGTACTGGAGGTCTTTATTGCCTTCGACAGAAAAACAGAGCGGTTTGCCCGGAATAGACTTCATGCTTTTAACCAGCTTCTCGGCGTTTGCGTGGATGCCGATCTCCTTTTGCGGGTTGCCAACGTTGAGAGCGGCCATCATGACCGGACCATATTCCAACACATAATGTTGTCCATCGTTGTAGTTTTTTTCAGAACCTTCATAGCGGGTCGCTTTGAAATTCATGGGCAATTCAAAAGAGATGACGTCGCCATTTTTCCATTCCCTGGAAAGGTTTACAAACGTACCCGGATTGCCGGTTATGGTCTTCTTTCCGTTGACATAAACAGCCATTTGTTTTGCTGCCCACGAAGGGATCCGAATCCGGATCTTTGCCTGTAAAGGTTTACTGGCGCCTACTGACAACTGAACCTTTGGATCGTAAGGAAATTTCGTAGTCATAT
>CAYHFJ010000205.1:0-6443 GCA_964355885.1 uncultured Flavobacteriales bacterium | reverse complement strand
CTCTACAAGCAAGACGCTGTTCTCTGCTAAAAAACTGTCTTAATTATTATTCCACTTCTGTGATTTCTTCCTACTCTTGCGCATCATCTTCTTTGTATTCCTGGCTTGAATTTTTAAATGTCGCTGCTTACCTTTATCAATCGCCTTATCCAGCTTCTTCTTTTGCTTCTCTTTTTTAACTTCCGCTTTACGTTGTTGATGGGAACCCTGAGCAGGTTTTGGAGAACGTGAATCAAGGTCTTGAGAAAAGACAAGCAAGGGTGAGAGAGAAACAATCACCAAAAGAAGAAGCTTTTTTATAAGGCACATTCTTATTTAAGACAAACAGCGTTGGAAGAAATCCAGAATCAACTTTTCACTTCCAGATCCATTCCACAATCAGGGCAGACTCCGGGCTTATCAGAAACAACTTCGGGATGCATAGGGCATGTATAGCTGGCACCTTGCACGGCAGTTGAATCTGATGATACCGCGGTTGACTCCTGGTTAGCGTTTTCTTTCTTTTCATTACCTTTACATGCAACAAGTCCTACGATTACGAGTGCACTAAAATAGATGATCCTTTTCATACGTTTGAGGTTAAAATTAAGACACGAATTTAGCAAAAGGGCAGGATTCAGTCAACAATTCACTCTAAAGATATCAGCTCCCGAATGAACAGTTTACTAAATAACGCATCTAAAGCCAATTTATTCGAATCCAATCCCCGATATATTCAATTCAGGAGTATTTGTAAGCTTTTCTCCTTCCTCTTAATCAGTCTTCTTTCGATTTTTTATGCTTGTAAAAAAGATAAAAACAGAGGAGAAATTCCCCTTGTCGCTGTCAATATTTCCTTGGCCTTAAGCCTACCCGAGTACGCGCCTTTAAACAGTGTTGGAAACTCCATTGAAATATACGGAGGGTACAAAGGGATTTTAGTCTATCACCGTTTTCAAAATGAATTCGTCGCGTTCGAATTAGCTTGTCCTTATGACCCTTTGGAATCTAATGCAAAAGTAGAAAAAGACAGCAGCAATGTGATAGGTGTGGATTATAACTGCGGAAGTAAATTTTACCTGACTGACGGGAGTGTATTAAACGGGCCTGCAAACCAGAGTTTGAAACAATATCAGACGGATTATGACCCGGTTTCACATACCTTAAATATATACAATTGAGGTTAAATTGATTTGGAAAACAGCCTAATCATTCAGGCATGTCCTTCATCATCTCTTGTTCACTTTTCATATAAACAGTTCTGCTCGGAAATGCGAAATCGCAGTCATTTTTCTGAACGATATCCATAATAAGAAAATTAATTTCTTCCTGTACTTTCAAAAAGTCTGCAAATTCAGGTGTTCTGGCCAGGTAGATAACCATGATATCAAGCGAACTTGGACCAAACTCCTTGAAACGAACCAATGGATCCGGCTCTGTCAGAGGATGAGCATTTATCGCCTCCGATATTTCCAGCATAACCTTTTTCAACTGTTCCGCTTTTGTTGAATAGGTCAAACCTATGATAAACTTGGCTCTTCTGAGCTCTCTTTCTGTATCATTGAGTAATTCATAGTCGACCATCTTTTTATTTGGAACTGTTACAAGTGTCCTGTCTAATGCCCGGATCCGGGTCGAACGGAAACCAATACCTTCGATACGCCCTTCAGTCTCGCCCACTTTGACCATATCACCTAACTTAAATGGCTTGTCAAGGAATATGGTGAATGAACCGAGCAAGTTTTCAAGTGTCTCCTTTGCTGCCAGAGCAAATGCAAGACCTCCAATACCTAATCCGGTCAAAATTGACACTACATCCAGATTAAAAACTACTCCCAGGAAGAAAATAAATCCACAAATAGCAACAACAATTTTAAGAGCGGATTTTGCAAAAGGGACGAACTGATCATCCATTTTTGAATCAGTAAAAGCTGCACGGGCATACATGACCAATCCGATGAATTCAACAATACGAACCAGAAACCATGTTATCGCAAAAATGATGGCACCTTCAAAAACCTGAAGGAGTATAAAACGGAGTCCAAAAACTTTTTCTGAAGCCATCTCCCATTCCGGTGGAAATGAAAGACGATGAAAAGAAAAGTAGACTACTCCTATAAGAAATAATAATCCAAATGGTGCCGAAAGCAATTCCAGAAACCTCTTTACTCCAATCGTTTTTCCGTACTGTATAAAACATCGATACAATAACCAACTTAGAAAAGTGGAAATATATTTCTTGAAAAAAAGTCCACCAAACAGAATTGCAAAAGATATCAGGTAATCACTGATCGCATTTCCAAGATAAGTTTGATTCAAAAAATTATACATGGTCAAATGCAATTTATCCGACACGATTACAAATAACAGAAGATTTCAGTAAATTGTTGCTCATACCCAAAAATTCGTTCCGGTTCAATGATCATCAAATTCAAATCCAGGAAATCATCTGCCTGAAAATCATTTTATGTTCAGGAGTACTGCTTACAGCAATTTCCCGATTGACCACTCCAAAGCCGCCGCGGTAAAACCGTTAGTCTCAGAATGGATCTCATTAACTTCTCTCATGGCCTCACCTATGCAATTGGATACATCGGAGAATATTGCTTCATCACTGATATTTACTTCATCACCCATCAGATATCTGAAGACACGAGCCATCCCGCAATTGGCTATAAAGTCAGGGATAACAGTCACATTTGAATCGGCGAATTCCGCTGTTTCTCCATAAAAGATCTCCTTATCCGCAAATGGCACATTAGCGCCACAGGAAATAATCTCCAGACCATTCTCGATTAACCATTGAATATGTTCCTTATAAACGAGTCTTGAAGCGGCTGCCGGGATAAAAATCTCCGCACCAATATGCCAGATTTCCTGATTAACCTTTTCGAGTCCTTCCAAATATGCCGAACCAAGCTGATTCCCGTTTCGATTCAGGTAGAACTCACGAACCTCATCAAAACTAAATCCCTCTTTATTTATTACACCGCCATGCCTGTCTATGATACCAACAATCTTCACCCCCATTTGAGCTAAATAATATCCTGCCGCAGCACCTACATTACCCCAACCCTGAATGATGGCTCTTTTAGTATTCACATTACCGCCCTTCAGAGAATAATGATGGACAACTGCCTGAGCAACTCCATAACCGGTTATCATATCGGCGACAGTAATAAATTGCTTCAAATCCGGACTATATTCAGGATTATCGAGGACCTTCTTAACGCCCTGCTGAAGCTGACTTATAATATTTGCCTTCTTTTCATCATTCGCATGAAAATGGGAGACGACAGTTCCCTCCTGAGGATGTCTCAAACCCAATCTGGAAGTAATCGGTATCACTTCATGAATTTCATCCACATTCAGATCACCACCTGTTCCATAATAAGATTTTAACAAGGGCAACACGGCGGCAAACCAACGCTCCAGAACTCCATTTTTACGAGGATCAGCCGGATCGAAATTAATACCGGATTTAGCACCACCAATCGAAGGACCGCTGACGGAAAACTTCACTTCCATGGTTTTAGCAAGAGACTCAACTTCCCGCTTATCGAGTCCTTTTCGCATCCGGGTACCTCCCCCTGCGGATCCGCCACGCAAGGAATTAATCACAATCCAGCCTTCTGCTTCCGTTTGGGCGTCTTTCCACTCAAAAACAATTTCGGGCCTTTTTTCTTCAAAGAGCCTGATCAATTCCTTCAAAGACACCTTTGAGAGAGTATTTGTGCTATTTTCCATAGTAATTTTCGACCGCAAAGCTACGTCTTATCAATCAAAAGCCCAAGCTTTAGCCCGGTTAAGGAAGGATTGGCGTTTGCTCCGACCTCCAACTCTGAATTCACATGAAAAGTCACCAAGTGCCAGATCAAAAAATATTTTCATTCTTGTACATAATTATTTGGAAGTAACTGAAAGGTTATTGTAATTTTGATCAACATGAAATATTAATCAGGCTATCCCTTATTCAAACACTTCTACCAGCCATGGCAACAAAAAAGAAACCCGTAAAAAAATCAAAGGCTAAAAAGCCAGCGAAGAAAAAAGCTACTGCCAAAAAAGCTAAGAAGGCAGGTGCAACTAAAAAAGCAACTAAACCTGCTAAGAAAAAAATTGCAAAAAAAGCGACAAAGAAAGTTGCTAAAAAAGTGGCAGTGAAAAAACCTGCCGCTAAAAAAGTGGCAGTGAAAAAACCTGCCGCTAAAAAAGCGGCAGCGAAAAAACCAATCGCTAAAAAGGCGGTTGTGAAAAAACCTGCCGTAAAAAAGCCGGCAGCTAAAAAACCGGCAAGTCCGAAACCGGTGGCGAAAACACCTTCAGTAAACAGCTCACCAAAAAAACCGGAACAGAAAAAAGTAATAAGCAGTTCCACATCGAAAGACAGTGCTCCGCAACTTTTCAGAGAAACAGAGATTATTGAGATCACCTCAATTACTCCTTCTGAAATTGATTCAAGTGACATCGATGATTCCATGGACGATGGCATCAAGAACTTTGATGACGTTGGCACGATGGATGACTTTGATGATGAAGATGATTTTTAAAAGCATTTGCATTTGCAATTTAAGAGCAGCCAAGGCTGCTCTTTTTTTTTCACAAGAACTTTCAAATAGATTTTTTTCTATTGAATAGGATGAGATAAAACGCAAAGAATAATTCAACTGAGATATATTGAGCCTCCAATATTATCACGTACTGCTCCGGTAACTGTTGCCAGGCAATTGACTTCTGATCGCCAACGTTTCAAACCAAGAAAAGCAAAAATAAGCGCCTCTTTATAATTGACAAGCGACGGAATCGGAATAACAATTTCTGCGGAAGAGTATTTTCTTATTCGTTCCATTAAAAAAGAATTAAATGCCCCTCCGCCTGTCACTAAGACAGTTCCCTCAGTCAAACACCTGCCAATTTGCTTTGATACATGCTCAACAGCGGTTGCCATCATGTCCTCGACAGACAAATTATATTTATTCCCATCGAAAAATTCCTGCAGAATTTTATCCACATCCTCTCTGCCCAGAGATTTTGGGAATGAACGGGAATAATATCCGATCTCGTCTAATTCAATTAGCAGAGATTGATTTAGCTTTCCGGACGAAGCCAAATCGCCATTCAAATCAAAAGCCTTTCCATTCTTTTGAGCCAGGTAATTAAAAAGAATATTACAGGCACAAATGTCGAATGCCATTCGCTTTTTCTCTCTGTTAAAAGATATATTCGCGATGCCACCAAGGTTGAGACAATAAGTATAGTCGCCGAACAAAAGTTCATCTCCTATTGGAACGAGTGGCGCACCCTGACCACCCAGAGCCACATCTACCGTACGAAAATCACAAACAACCGGCAAACCGCATGCCACAGAAAGTGCGGCTCCCTCTCCTATCTGAAGTGTATAACCAGACACAGGCTGATGGAAAATTGTATGTCCATGCGAGGCAACCAAATCCGCTTTCAAATTTTTCTTTTTCACAAAATCCGCAACTTTTTCGCCTGAGTATTTTCCAAACTCAACATTCATCTTCGCAAGATCCAATGCACTCCCCGAACTCAGAGATGCTAATTTCTCTTTCATCACCGGATCATAGCTGATGGTCTCGGCATCCAAAATTTCAAAATCCCATTTTTTATCAAGGCGAAACTCACACAAAGCAATGTCCAACCCATCCAGTGAAGTGCCTGACATCAATCCAATAATCTTATATACTTCCATTTAGAATTCTCAATATTAATTTTCCTCTGTATTTGCTTCGAAAGGTATCTTTTTCTATTCAAACTGATTGATGATTCAGAATTTTCTCTTGGGAATACGCTTCAAATCCTGTAGGTTTGCACACTGAAAAAAATAGGATTTTTTTTGAAATTCTCACAATTTCCCCTTTAAAGAATACAAAACTATGAATTTTGAATTGACAGAAGAACACCTGATGATACGCCAAGCGGCACGTGATTTTGCACAAAACGAACTGAAGGCCGGAGTAATTGAGCGGGATGAGCATCAGAAATTTCCTGCGGAACAGATCCGTAAAATGGGAGAACTTGGATTTCTGGGAATGATGGTTGATCCTAAGTATGGAGGGGGCGGTATGGATACCGTTTCCTATGTGCTTGCGATGGAGGAAATCTCAAAAGTAGATGCCTCGGCCTCGGTTGTGATGTCGGTAAATAACTCATTGGTGTGCTGGGGACTTGAACGATATGGAAGCGAAGAACAAAAGCAAAAGTACCTTGTGCCACTTGCCAAAGGTGAAATAATCGGAGCATTCTGTTTATCTGAACCAGAGGCGGGTTCAGATGCTACTTCTCAACACACCACAGCTATTTATGCCGGCGAGCATTATATCCTGAACGGAACGAAAAACTGGATAACGAATGGGTCAACAGCTTCCGTCTATTTAGTTATTGCCCAAACAGATGTAGAAAAAGGACATAAAGGAATCAATGCATTGATCGTAGAAAAA
>CAYHFJ010000204.1:0-6444 GCA_964355885.1 uncultured Flavobacteriales bacterium | reverse complement strand
TCTATATCTTTAATGAAAGCATCGAGTGCTGCTAGGCGTACATTCCAGGAAGCTCCGGCATCCTCACTTTGATACACAAATCCATCAAAGGTTTTTGTTGACGAAGTATAAGTATGGATAATGGTTGTGAGCCGGTCGGAACATTTAGGATCCATAAGAATTCTTCGCGCAACTTTACGGGACGGGAATTTCCAAAAGTCTTTTTCAAGTTCACCCTTTTGATTATACCATTTTCCAATCGCGGTATCACTCCAGGACTTTCCACTATCTATTGACTTTACGATACCACGACTCTGACAAAATTCGCTGCCTAATGTGGGTCCATTCGGATCCAAAATGCAATCAGGATCACCGGTGATAATGTAGCGAATGTCAGTTTGCTTAGGATTCATTGCAAAATCTGAAACTCCTATATGCAAGAGTTGATCCGTGTTCTCACGAGTCCATTTTTTATCACCAGGATTCAGTCTCCACAAACCTCCATACGGAGTACCAAGAAACAATACGGACTCCTCCCCTTTTTTTAATTTCTTTGAAAATGTTCTCAGATTCGCTACCCGGCCTATCCCACTGGCAAAATTGAGTGAATGGTTTTTCGCGCTAATCGGTTTTGGAACACTATCGGGGCCAAGAGATTTCCACTGTTGAGCCACAACACTATTTTGTTCAAAACATGCTAAGAAAAGGAATAAATAAAACAGTATATACTTAGAGTACATAAAGAAAAAGAAATGTTAAAGATCCCAGACAGACGTTCGGCGGCTCTGGACATAGTTTTTCATCTTCAACCAAAATGCCAGAATCATGTATATTATAATTGGAGAGCCCACGGTCAGAAAAGAAGAGTAGATAAAAAACAATCGAATTACGGAGCTCCGCATATTTAATTTATCACCGATGGCAGCACAAACGCCGAATGCCTTTTTCTCAAAGAATGCTTTAGTGGAATTGACCAGATTCATGGCAGATTGTTTATTAATTTTATACCTATCCTGCAAGTTAGGCATTTTTTCGCTGAACAATGGTTTTTATTCAATTCAAGTAAAGCCTGTGTTTGTAATGCTGAATTGGGAACAATGCCCTCCGATGCCCAATTTCGGATAATTGAATTGTCTTCAGGAGGAATTTGTTCAAGAATCTTCAACGCTCTATGGCGATGTATTGACGAATCACATCTGATTCCATAGGCAAACAAAACAGGGATAATAACATTGATAAAAATGTTCTCCACTGATTTTTGGCCTAAAAACTTAGATTTCCCTTTCGATTCCTTACCAAATAAAAAATGAGAATCCCAGTACTCTGAAGCTTTTACGTCAAATAAATGCTTCCCTGAGTTCCAGTCATCCATTTCCAAAACTTGAGAAAATAAGTGATTTGTTTTTGAGAATAATGTTGCCAGCTGGGAGAGACGGACTGTCGGAAAATTAACAGGGCGCAAACGTAAAAATTTCCAGCATGAAACATCAATGATCTTAAGTGAATGTGCGTTTTTGAAATTCTCAAACAATTCCCTTAAATAATTTGAATACTGATCTGGGTCAGCTTGATCTAAAAAACCCGCGCAACCAAAAAGTAAAGATTCCAACTGAACAGGTTTGTCACGATACCGTTGAATAAGGTTAAACGGAAGTTGCCTCGAAAGCATCAAAAATGGCAGGGAGTTTAACTGAAAACCGAAACCGGAACATAAAAACTGATAAAATGTCTCTTCCCAATTATTGTTATTACTTTCCAACAAATGAAAGACATTCTCCGTTTTCCTTTCTAATCTATCAACTGACAATCTATCCAACCAGGAATTCAATGTTATGCTGTCAATCTCCTTAATACGATGTGAACAAGGAATCCAGGCATGCGTCCCCAGTAAGTTTTGATAATTGTTCCACACCTTATCTGAAAAACGATTTTTCAATTCGAGACAAAAGATTTGTTGTCCATTTTTCCTACAGGCTTCTGCATCTGATTCAAACACTACATGAAGAATACAATTATCATAGGCAGCGTCCAGTTCGTGATGATGCTTTTTCCATTCGGATGCCTTTAAATGAATTTCAACAGTACCTACCCAAAGTGTTTCGTTGATGCGAATATGGGCGCTGAAAAAATCAGGCCCCGAGTGAGTATTATATTCTCCCGGGTTAATAATATTGACACTTAATCCATCGGTCGTGAGAAGATTAGTATGGTCAAAAAGTTGATGCTGCCAAATATAATGTAGGAAAGCTTCCGTCATGGAAATATCTTTGGTGCAAGATATTTCTTACTTCATTATGTCCTGTTCACTTAAAGCAGGATATTTTTTTACTAATAAAAAATAATCAGATTTTCAATTTAGGTAGATTCCGAAAATATAATTGCATTGAAACCCGGCTTCATTAAGGTTTTATTCTCTCAAGATGCTGCTTCATTTCTAATTGCAACTTCCTAGCCTCCTCACGGGCTTTCTCTGCAAAATCCTCGCCCGATGAGGTATAAATAATTTGTCGGGAGGAGTTCACGAGCAGTCCGCAGGTAGCATTCATTCCCAACCTGGAAACCTCTGCCAGACTTCCCCCTTGAGATCCTACTCCCGGAACAAGAAGAAAATAATCGGGTACAAGCTTACGGACTTTAGTAATAAGATGGGGATGTGTTGCTCCAACAACAAACATCATTTCATCCGGACCTGCCCAGCTGCTTGAAATACGAAGGACTTGCTCGAATAGTTTTTCCTCCGCTTTACCATCCGGAACATTCATTGTTGAAAGTTGGAAGTCTGCGGAGCCTTCGTTACTGGTGAGTGCAAGCACAATTACCCATTTACCCGGACGAACAAAAGGTGTTACCGAATCCCTTCCCATATAAGGAGCCACAGTGACCGCATCGAAGCGGTAATAATCAAAAAAGGTCTGCGCATACATTTCTGCGGTATTGCCGATATCTCCTCTTTTCGCATCTGCTATGGTGAAAATCTCGGAAGGCATGTATCTTACAGTTTTCTCTAAACTTTCCAGACCTGAAGGACCACGAGATTCATAAAATGCGAGATTAGGTTTGTAAGCAACACAAAATTCTTTCGTAGCATCAATGATCTGTCTGTTAAATTCAAAGATAGGATCTTCATACTTTAACAAATGCTTTGGAATTTTACTGATGTCTGTATCCAGTCCAATGCACAAATAAGATCCTTTTAATGTGATCTGTTCATATAATTGTAAGCGAGTCATGCAGCGAAATTACAATTTGTAGAATGAAATTCGTTTATTCGTATCAAATTTGATACAAACTTCATTGTATGGCCAAAGATTCAGGATTATCGAAGCAATTATCTCTACTAGATTCAACAGCCATAATCATTGGCTCGATGATAGGCTCAGGTATCTTTATTGTATCGGCAGAGATAGCAACAAAGGTGGAAACACCCGGAATGCTAATACTGGCATGGGTTGTCACCGGAATCATCACTATTCTGGGAGCTCTCAGTTACGGTGAACTAGCTGCAGCTATGCCAAAAGCGGGAGGACAATACATTTACCTCAAAGAAGCATTTGGCCCATTGTATGGTTTCCTTTATGGCTGGACTTTATTTGCCGTGATACAAACCGGCACTATCGCAGCCGTTGCTGTAGCTTTCGCGAAATTTACAGGCGTTTTTATTCCCGAGATTTCAGGCACAAATGCTATAATCAGCGTTGGCACCTTTACGATTAGTTCTCAACAGATTCTGGCAATTAGTATAATCATTCTGCTGAGCATGTTTAATTTCAGAGAAGTCAAAGCAGGTGCTATTCTACAAAATATTTTTACAGTGACCAAAGTTGCGGCATTGCTGCTGCTGGTCATACTGGGTTTGTATTTTGGGTATCACGGTGTCGGTAGTATTGAAAATTTCAAGCCACTGTTTCCGGATGTAATTACACTCACTACAATTGGAGTTTTCGGTGCGGCTATGACAGGTTCCTTGTTTTCTGCTGATGCGTGGAACAACATTACCTATACTGCTGGAGAAGTAAAAAATCCTCAACGAAATCTCCCTTTGTCTCTGGTATTAGGAACCAGTACTGTCATTCTGTTATATCTTCTGGCAAATATTGCATACATCTATGTTCTTCCCATTGATCAGATAAAAAATGCTGAGAATGGCCGCGTGGCCACTTTGATGATGAATACCGTTTTGGGTGATAAAGGTCGCTTCTTTATGGCAGCAATGATAATGATCTCTACCTTTGGTTGCCTCAATGGAATTATTCTCACCGCAGCCAGAGTTTATTACGCCATGGCAAAAGATGGTTTGTTCTTTAAAAAAGCCGGAACCCTAAATAAAAATCATGTACCTGCCAATTCACTCACGATGCAATGCATCTGGGCTTGTCTCTTGTGTTTCTCCGGCACCTACAATGATCTTCTAAATTATATCATGTTTGCCGTGATGATTTTTTACGTGCTCACCATTAGTGGCTTGTTTGTATTAAGAGTTAAACGTCCTGATATGGAGAGACCTTACAAAGCTTTTGGTTATCCTGTTCTGCCTGCCATTTACATACTGTTGGCAGCTCTTGTCGCATTGAACATGCTGATTTACCAGTCTGAATTCAGTCTGTATGGATTAATAATTATTCTATTGGGTGTTCCTGTGTATTTTATTTTTAAACGAGGGAAAATTGGGACGGCATAGCGAAACCCACCTTTGCTGATATTCACAGTCATGAAATCTGATGATAAAAAAAGGAGATGCACCAATGAGGTACATCTCCTTTCATGTTCTGTTTTCGAGATATTATTTTACAAACTTACTTGTCGCGGATCCGTTATTCCCAATTACTGTTATGAAATAGGTTCCTGAAGAAAGTTTACTAATGTCGACAGGAAGACGATGCTCTCCGCTAACAATAGTTCCCAAATCGCTTGATTGACAAACCTTGCCAAGCAAATCAGAAATTACCAGATTCACATTATCACGCTCTTTGAAATTCAGATTTACAAAGATCTCATTTACTGCAGGATTTGGAGAAACAGTAAGATGATAACTACCTGTAGCAGGATCACTGATACCTGTAGTGATCAATGGACTGCTATTACCATTCATAATAATTTCGTTCGTAGCGTCGATTAACAAAATGTGCGCTTTCATATTTGCAGGATTGTAGTTAGCCGGAAGTGTATATGCAGGAAAAGCATAATTGTACACACCACCTGCAGTCATTGTAGCCGGAAGTGAGCCAACCTGACCAATGAATCCTCCTTGAAGATTACGGGCAACAAAATCATAATTCATTATTGTTGCAGGAACCGGATTGGCGGATGTAGACCAGTTAATACCTGCTCCGATTAATGTAGCGGGAGGAGTATATCCATTGGCGTTATTCCATGCCACTGAATAATAATTCACCTGATCATAATCACCTGTTACGGTATTTGATCCATTTCCGGTTCCGGTTACATTGTCTTCAGTATAGACACATGCTAGACGGTAATCTCCATCTATATCAACAGCTGAAGTAATAGTTCCCGTTACGATTCCTTCTCTGTTGGAGGTATTATAGTTCACGGCAACATCCACATCAGCCAGTCCAAAGTCAGCAATGTGCGCATTGTACATTGTAAAAGTTCTTGACGGATCATCAGCATAAACGCGATCAACAAGAAGATGCGGATATCCGGGTACAGCATCACTAACGGCATTATCATAGACAGTAACTCTCATGGGTTCAGATGAAGAACCTCCATGAACAGCGATCAGAACCGTAGTGTTTGGATGCACTTGTGATATTGAGTCCATGAAAACAGTTCCACGAGGACACCAACCGCACCATGTTCCCGTAGCTTCTTCGATTACAACTTTGTGCTCGTCAGGAATTGCAGCATAGGCAAACACCTTTGCTGTAATGGTATCGTTGCTTTGATCCTCATCAGCATTACCATTTAAGTTAGACGCCCAGAATTTAATCACATGCCAACCAGAGGTTAAAGGACTCCATGGATTCGGGTGACTGTAATTATAACAACTACCGGCAGCCACACTAATAGTGAGTGCAGGAGATGATACGATAGCTCCTCCATCAACAGAGTAATTCAGAACCACTGAAGTGAGGTTCAGAGAACCCAGATTTTCAAGTGCTCCCGTAATAGGGAACGGGCTATTATTAAAATCTCTGTAAGGAAATTCATTCTTAAGAGAAAGTGTTTTTGGTTGTAAATCAAAGCTGCTTAGAGTTGTTCCAAATTCATAATAAACATTGTCGCTAGGATCTGACAGACCTGTATTTGTTGTGATTACGCCAGAAGCAAGATTCGGAGAACCGATAATCTGGTAAGCCGTAGTACTATCTATCTGAATGCCCAGTGTAACCGAAAGACTTCCTGAAGGTGCTGTGCGCTGATCAACGATGTAAACTTTATTTGTCGTTTCCTCAAGTACGATGGCCCAATAAGTATAACCGGTACCTGTACTTCCCGCTCTTG
>CAYHFJ010000203.1:0-6469 GCA_964355885.1 uncultured Flavobacteriales bacterium | reverse complement strand
TGACCAATGGTGAGAAAAACAAACATGTTGATTTTTGTCTGGACAGAGTTAACATCAAAGGAGCCCATCACCTTTTCCCGTCAGAAATATCAGGAGGTATGCGCAAAAGGGTCTCTATTGCAAGAGCCATTGCCCTTAATCCGAAATATCTTTTTGTTGATGAGCCCAATTCAGGCCTTGATCCGGTAACTTCGATTTTGATAGATAACCTTATCAAAGAGATTACCATAGAATTCAATATCACCACGCTTATCAATACACACGACATGAATTCAGTGATGGAGATTGGCGATAACATCTTGTTTATCTCAGGCGGAGAAAAGGGATGGGTAGGAAATAACACTCAGGTTCTTTTTACACGAAATAAAAAACTCAACGAATTTGTCTTTGCTTCGCCATTGTCAAAACGGATTCGTGACTTGAAACAGCGGGAGGACGACGAATGAGACTAAAACAATTCTTTCTTTTACTGGCGGTTGGAACTTTTCTGGTTTGTTGCAGCCCCAAACTTCCTGAAGGAATTTTACCTGCAAAAAAGATGATCCCAATTATTGTGGATATACATCTTTCTGAGGCAATTAACGGCCAAAAATTCAATATATCCATGGTTCGGGACAGTCTTGTCGAAGAGCTTTACCTCTCCATCTGCAAAAAGCACAACGTTGATCGCGCGGTCATAGAAAAATCGCTTCTCTATTATGGGAAACACACTGGAGAATTTGTTCCAATTTATGATGAGGCATTAAACATTTTGAGCGAAATGGAGGTGAAGGCTAAAAATGATACGCTCAGACCTGCTCATGTTGGTGGATTTGATTTGGATACAACAAAAACGAAGGACTCCCCTCCTCGTGATGTAAAAAGTGCTCCCCAGCCAAGATGAAAGTAAATAGTTGATAAATGCGAAAAATCTCAGCACACCTTATCCTGGATGGCTTGGGTAACTCTTACCACAAAGGAATTCTTTCTGTTGATGAGTCAGGCAGGATCATTGATATATTGGACACTAAGGGTCAACTGAATGAATCAGCTGAAGTGGAGTTCTATAGTGGCGTTATTGTTCCCGGCTTCGTCAATGTACACTGCCATCTTGAATTGTCCCATTTAATGAATGCTTTCCCGGAAGGAGCCGGAATGATCCCTTTCTTAAAAAAGGTCGTGAAAAGCAGGGCAAATGAACCTGAAAGGATTGTCCTGTCTGCCGAAAAGGCGGATCTGATGATGTTTAAAGAAGGTATCGTAGCCGTAGGAGATATCTCCAATGAAACATCCACATTTGAATTAAAGAGCAAATCCAGGATTGACTATTTTACATTTATAGAAATTCTGGGATTCAATCCTGATCGTGCTGCCAGTGCATTTGAAAAGGCGGTGACCAATCTTAAAAGTGCTGAAAATCATGGGTTGAAAGCTTCAATCGTTCCACATGCTTCCTATTCCGTATCAACTCAACTTTTCAATGCGATATCTTCGGAGGCATTAAGAACAGGAGCCCCAATCTCTTTTCACAGCCAGGAAAGTACGGAGGAAGATGAGCTTTACCTCAAGGGATCTGGAGAATTATTCAATCTTTTTCGTGATGTCATGGGAATAGATACTTCCTTTTTTAAACCTACCGGAGAAAGTGCTCTTCAGAGTACTCTGAAATATTTTCCAGAACAAAATAATCTGCTGCTGATTCATAACTTAAATACGAAACAGTCTGATTTAGAATATATTTCAAGTGTTCGTAAGTTAAGCAATACCTGGTTTGGCATTTGTCCCGGATCGAATCTTTTCATTCAGAATAAACTACCGGATATTGAACTATTCAGGGAAAATCATTTACAGATCTGCTTAGGGACAGATAGTCTGGTGTCCAATCACCAGCTATCAATTCTGGCGGAGATGAAAATTCTTCAGAAGGCCTATCCATCTATCTCATTGGATGAGATCTTAAGTTGGGCAACCTACCATGGGGCCAATGCTTTGAGTATAAACGACTGGGCAGGATCCATTGAAGTTGGAAAGCGCCCCGGGATCAATTTGCTGACGAGCCTTGATATTACTGGGAAAAAGCTATTGCCTGGTACTAAAGTGAAAAAATTATGCTGACAGCACCTTTTAATTTAAGACAATATCATGGCAACATTTCTATTTGATCGGACCATCTTTGGTCCATTGATCAGCAGAAGACTGGGAATCTCACTGGGTATCAATCTGTTGCCCAATAATACAAAATTGTGCTCCTTTGATTGCATTTACTGCGAGTGCGGGTGGAATCCTGATAGAAAACTACATCCTGTTTCTCTACCCAATCGGATAGATGTGCAATCTCTGCTCAGACAGAAGCTAACAGACATGTTGCTGAATTCTCAAGAACCCGATGTCATTACATTTGCGGGGAACGGAGAACCAACACTACATCCTGATTTTGCCGCGATAATTGATGATACTATTCAGTTAAGGAATGAATTATCCCCAAAATCGAAAATTGCCGTTTTGTCCAACTCAACCATGTTACACAAACCAAGCATTGTAGAGGCATTAAAAAAAGTGGATGACAACATTCTCAAACTTGACTCCGGAATCCTGGAGACCATTTTACTGCTTAATAAACCGGTGAGAAAACTTGATCTTTCCGAACTAGTCAGGCATCTAAAAAAATTTGAAGGAGAACTTATAATTCAGACCATGTTCTTGAAAGGATCCTTTGAGGGGCACCTATTTGATAATACGACTGAAGTGGAAATTGAAATGTGGATGAGGTTACTAAATGAAATTCGTCCAAAATCAGTGATGATTTACTCATTAGCACGGGATACTCCCGCAGAAAACCTCGTTGGTATTTCGCTTACAAGGTTAAAAGAAATAGGAAAGAGGGTGGAAAAGGAAACGTCCTTATCAGTTCAGGTAAGTGGCTAATAATCTAAATAGATGCAAATAGAGATACTACAACTTACTGAAGGAGCAAGGAAGGCAAAAGGAACAACTGTTGTGATTGATGTTTTTCGTGCCTTTTCAACAGCCTGTTATTTAATGGCGGCAGGAGCGGCAAGAATATTCCCTGTCGAACAAGTTGAAGAAGCAATCCTTTTAAAGGAGAAATTTCCGAAAGCTGTTTTGCTTGGCGAGAGGAATGAACAAAAGGTGCCGGGCTTCGATTTTGGTAATTCTCCTACCCATATCCAACATCTGGATTTAAAGGGGAAAACCATTATCATGACCACCAGCTCAGGGACAAAAGGCCTGATGAATGCAAAGGGCGCGGATGAGATATTGAGCGGAAGTTTCGTCAACGCCGGGGCAATCATACGATTTCTTAGAAGTAAAAATCCTAAATCAATTAGCTTGGTATGCATGGGATACGAAGGGAAGAGGCCGACTCAGGAGGACACATTCCTGGCAGAATATATTCGTGATAAACTGCTGGGCAATTCCACCGATTTTGTCTTAATGAAAGAGACTCTTCGTACAGGAGATGGTGCCAGACTTCTTGATCCGAATAACCATGAATGGTCGCCATCCACTGATTTTGACCTTTGTCTGGATCTTGACAGGTTTGATTTCGTATTAAAACTTACGGAAGAATTGGGAACAAAAGTACTAAAAGTCACTTTTTTAAATGAAAAAATACAACTTTGACGAAATAATACCTCGGAAGGGGACCGATTGTGAAAAATATGATCATCTCCAGAGCCATTTTGGAAACGGAAATGCCATCCCATTGTGGGTAGCAGACAGTGACTTCAGGGTACCTGATTTTATTACAGCAGCTATTCGATATCGAGCTGATCATGAGATATATGCCTATTCATTTCGACCGGATGGTTACTATAATTCAATTATCAGGTGGCAGCAGCAAAGGCATAATTGGCCAGTCGAACGCGAAATGATTCTCCCTACCCAGGGAATAGTTTCAACGCTTTCATCGCTCATTATGGCATTCACAAATCCAGGAGAAAAAGTTATTATTCAGCCTCCGGTTTACACACCATTTTTCTCTTGTGTAAGAGATTGTGGCAGAACAGTAATCGAGAACCCTTTGAAAAATCAAGACGGGCGCTTTAGTTTTGATTTCGAAGACTTGTTGTGTAAAATTGACAAAGAGACTAGATTGTTGATTTTATGTAATCCGCACAATCCTGTTGGTAGAGTTTGGACTAAAGAAGAACTTGAGAAATTAGGAGATATATGTTTAGATAACAATATCTTGATAATATCTGATGAAATTCACTCGGACTTAATTTTTACGGGCTACCATCACATTCCTTTGCCATTGGTTTCTGAACGGATTGCCTCAAACTGTGTTGTATGCATGGCTCCAAGTAAGACCTTCAACATTGCCGGACTTGCTACCTCTTTTGTCATTATACCAGACAAACAGATCAGGCAAAGATTTGATCATTTTCTTCGCACCCTTCATTTAAAAAACGGCAATCTTTTTGGGAACATTGCGTTGGAAGCTGCATATCAATTTGGTATGGATTGGGTCATGCAACAAAACGAATACCTGGAGTCGAACCGCGATTACATGTTTAAATTTTTCGAGACGAAACTGCCCAAGATCAAAATGACTTTTACTGAGGCGACATATCTTGCATGGTTGGATCTCCGGGAGTATGGAATAAGCGAATCTGAAATGAACAGGTTACTGATAGACACCGCTGAGATCGTTTTGAACAAAGGTTCTATCTATGGTCAAGAAGGTGATGGATTTTTCAGATTGAATTTTGCTTGTCCGCGAGAAATATTGGAAGAGGCTCTCAGACGTATGGAGAGTACACTTGGTAGTTGAAACCAATTTATTTTTTCCTGGATAGGACTTGGGAAGCAAATCCTTTAAGTTCTGATTTGTCTGAGTCTGCCACTTTTAGTCGGGTTAACGCTTCAAGTGCCTGTTCGTAATAATATTTCATCAGGTTTTTGGTTGATTCTGCTGCTCCTGATGCAGTGAATATTTCCCTGATTGCGGCAATTTTCTCTTCTCTGTCGAAATTAGTTTTACTCGTCCAGTCCAGTAGAATTGATCGATTATTATCATCGCTCATCTCCAGAGCGCTGATTAACAGGCAAGTTTTTTTATTCTCGCATATATCTCCACCGATGGTCTTGCCAAAGGTTTTTTCTTCACCATACACATCCAGCCAATCGTCCTGAAGTTGAAATGCAATTCCTATCATGATCCCAAAATCATAGAGCAATTGGCAGTTTTCATCATTAGCTCCGGCAAGTAAGGCCCCTGTTTTTAGGCTACTGGCAATAAGTACAGATGTCTTTAATCTAATCATTTCCAGATATTCAGTAATCTTGACATGATCATTTACTTCAAATTCCATGTCATATTGCTGACCTTCACAAACCTCCAGTGCAGTTGTAGAAAATAGAGAAAGAACGGAGGCTAGTTTGGATGTATCACATTGGGACAATAGCTTAAAGGACATAATGGACATCGCATCACCACTCAAAATGGCACTGTTTTCACCGTATTTAATATGAACAGCCGGCAAACCTCTCCTAATACTGGCGTGATCCATAATATCATCGTGCAGCAGTGTAAAATTGTGAAAGAGTTCTATGGCTGCTGCTGCCGGTAAAAATTTAAATGGATGATCTGAAAAGAGAGAGGCAGCGTGAAGAAGAAGTACCGGCCGTATTCTTTTGCCTCCACCTTCCAGGGAGTAAGCAACCGGTTCATATAGTTTTATAGGGGAAGTCTTTTGAATAGTTCGAATTTCCAGCTGAAATTCTTTTTCAAATGTTTTCTGGATTTGCTGAAGACTAAGCATTTTTATATTTCCTGCTGATCTGCTTCGAGGATTTGTTTGTCCTCATTGATCATTTTGCATTGACCAGTAAACTGGGCTCCCGGTTCGACAGCGAGTCTTCCCATGGCCAGGTTGCCGGATATGGTAGCACTTCCTTTTAGGGAGAGAAGATCCTTTACTATAAGGTCACCTTTAACAAAACCCATGATCTCGGCATTTGTACAGCGAATTGTGCCGTTAACTTTTGAATCAGGACCTACAACGACTCTTCCTTTGCAATCAATGTCGCCAACCAAAACGCCATCAAATCTAAGATCTCCGTCAGATTCAATGTTACCTTTGATCTTGGTGTCATGAGCAATGGTGTTTAGAGCTTTCACTTCATTATTATCAAGTTTTGCCATAGCAGTAATTATTGATCAATAAAACGAGTTGAAATTAGTAATTCGTTTGGTTTTTAGCACATGGAAGAAACAAAAAAATCCCTGACGGGATTTATTTAGACTTTTTTGTCTGAACAATAAAAACGATATTGATTCAGACAAATTAGACCGCTGCGCTCTTTTCGATAGCTAATTTACCCCTGTAGTAACCGCAATCGCCGCATACAGTATGATATTTTACCGCTGCACCGCAATTGGAGCAGGATGAAATTTGTGCTGGTACTGCTTTGTCGTGAGTCCTGCGCTTATCTCTTCTGGTACTTGAATGTTTGTGCTTAG
>CAYHFJ010000202.1:0-6494 GCA_964355885.1 uncultured Flavobacteriales bacterium | reverse complement strand
ATTTAAATAGGAAGTCAAATGTATAAAAAAGAGACGAAAATAAAGTCATAAAAAAACCGCGGAGGGGATTTCTGCGGTTAATTATTTCTGCCCTGATAAAAACAAAGAGGCAATTTTTATGAATTCCGGGATTATCCGTTAACGAGAACTTTAAGTTTCGTTCCTACTTTCAGATTGTTGGAATTGAGTCTGTTCACGTCTTTAATTTGCTGCACCGTAACTCCATCATAGCGCTTCGCGATATCCCAAAGCGTATCACCGGGTTGCACTACATGGTAGACAATGCGTGAATTCTGATTGTTAACTTTTATTTTCGAAGTTTTAGTGCTTGTGTTTGATGAAGCAAGGACCGATTTAGCTTCTATAGTGCTGTTTGAAGAATTTTTCTTTACAGGATAAGTAGAGGAAGTTTTGTCTTCTATCTTTTTTTGTCCTTTCACATAAACAGTGAGGTAGCTTCCGGCTTTCAGGTGAGAGCTATGCAGGTTGTTCCATTTCTTAAGATCATTGACTGAACAATTATATTTATTCGCAATGGAAGCCAAATGTTCCCCGGAACGAATGTGATGTCTGCGCTTTAGCAGCGTGCCGCTATATGTATCAACGAGAGGCTCCGTGTTAGTTACCGATACAGTCAATGGCGCGGAAGTCAATTCGTTCTTTTCATATAATTGCTCCACATTGGTCAGATAAGTGTTCATCTTTGAAGAAGGGAGACGTAACATTTGAGGTTCCTCGCTATCAGGTATAATACCACGTTTATATACCGGGTTAAGATAGGTGAGTTGTTCTAATGAAACATCAATGGCAGCGGCGATATCGCGTAAGCTCATTTTCTTATCAACCATCACTGTGTCTGTCTCAAAATAGCTGAGATCCGGAGCGACAGGAGTGAGGTTATGTTCAGCGGAATAGTTAAGTAAATAGGTTACGGCAATGAATGCGGGAACATAGCCTCTGGTTTCACGCGGTAGATATGGACTAATTTCCCAGAAAGTTTTTTTACCTCCTGAACGGGCGATTGCCCGATTCACATTTCCTGCACCACAATTATAGGCGGCGATTACGAGTAGCCAGTCATCGTAAATAGCGTACATGTCTTTGAAGTACTGACAAGCAGCATAGGTTGATTTAACAGGATCACGTCTTTCATCAATAAGTGTATTTACTTTCAGATTATACATACGACCTGTTGCGAGCATAAACTGCCACAAACCGGTAGCTCCCATTCTTGAAACTGCGGTGGGGTTGAGGGCACTTTCAACAATTGACAAGTATTTAAACTCCAACGGAAGACCTTGTTCATCGAGAATCTGTTCGTACAATGGAAAATATAGACCTGAGAGTCCCATTACACGTTGGGTAAGTGCGCGACGTTTGAGAGCGTATAAATCAAGATATTCTTTTACTTCCGCATTAAATGTCAGGGGGATATTGGTCTGAATTTTCTGGATTCGCTTTGCATAGATATCATTCGCATAAACCGGCACTTCATTTCCTTCAAAATCACTTAGCGGAAATCCAGTTTCAGTACTTTCCTGAATCTTTTGAACGTAATGCAAACTTACAAGGCTGTCTAATGCCGCAACGATTGGATCATAATCATCTTCTGTTTCAGAGGTAACTGTGCTGGCAGTTGCTTGAGCAAATACTGCACTTGAAAACGAAAGCAGCACTAAGCAGAACAATGAAGCTTTTAAAAAATGTTGAATGAGTCGTTTCATGATCAATTTCTGGGTAAATCTGTTGTTTCTACATATATTTCTGAAGAGTTACAAAGATAGGATAACTTAAAGAGTACATCATAAGATACGTTTCTTCTCCACAGAAATTCATTTAAAGAACATAATTTCTTACCAATGGGATTTATAGGCTAATGTTTACTTTATTGATCAAAAAGAGCAGTTTTGCTGATATCTGAGCTTTTATCAGGCTACCCTGAGAACCAAAGAATCATGTTCTTACCCAAAAAGCGAACGATTCCTCTAGCCTCTGTCTTAACGAGTCAAGTTTCACGGGGAAGATTTTTGCACGTAAAGGTGAATATGAACATAAAATCGAAATTAATATGTGTGGAAAGATGACATTGGCCACCCAATAAAAGCTTTTGGTGGAAGTCAGCAGGGATTCTACCGAATATAGTGGACTTAAGCCCGCTTATGGAGCTATTTTCGTTCTGTCTTCAATCAATAAAATGCTTAGTCCTGCGCAGGTGAAAGCATTCTAAAAACCACTCTCTTTCAAACCGGGACCGTGAAAGTTCCGAAAAAAAATTAAATGAATAGCTATGGAAACAGCGCTAGTGGGCCTTGCCTTGCCTGCTTTGATAACAAAATTAAAAGAGCTGCTTAATGAACTCGGTTTTAAAGTTCAAAGCCTTAATGATAAAAAACCTGTTCTGCTTGCCGAACAAAATGGCAACTGGTACCGAAGCTCAAAACAAGTTCTACTGCAATTCAGCAGGATGGACGATCAAGTAACCCGAATCGATGTCACCGTCATCATTGAAAACAACAAAAAAAACCGTCGTGCCGAAGAGGTCATCGAAGAAAAAATCGTTGCGACCATCTACGAAACTATCCACGCCAGAAAGAAAACACATTATGGGATTTGATGAAATTACCCCGCATCTGAATAAGATCGCGACACTTTACCTCAAGAACAACAAGCGTAAAGTCGGATGGATTTATGTAGACACCTTGCAACGAGGAAATGCAGCCTTGAAAGAGATATACTTCATTAGTGTACAAAAAGGCAAGCGTCTAATCAGTGCTTTGGAGAGTAATGATCTGAAAATACTGGATCCTTTCAGGGAAGTAATCCCGGTAACAGCTATTGAAAGAATCCGCTCTACGAAAGGTTAGTCATGTTTAGCATGAAAGCTTAAGTCCAAAAAAATAATTCTTCAAAAATGCAGAGGGCTATTTTTTCTCGGCATCTTGCTTTTCTTCGCCCCCGTTCTTAGCATCTTTAAATTCCTTGATGCCTTTCCCAAGACCTTTTGCAAGGCTTGGTATCCGTTTCGCGCCAAAAAAAAGAAGAACGATGAGGAGAATCAAGAAAATTTCTCCGCCACCAAGAGACCACAGGAAAACAAGAAGTATCGAACCGGTCATGTTGTGATATTTTAAGGTTTTTACCTTATTGCAAAGGTAATCAAATTAAATGTGGGCAAAAAATTCAATTTTTGCAATAACTGAAAGTTCGACAGGAACCTTTCCTTCATCCATTCCCTCTTTTTTACAGTAAATTAACATCTTGGTAGAAAATTCTTCATATTAAATCTAAGAGATTGATTCATTGTTTTTTACCTTTGTTTTGATTTAGGAGGCTCCGAAAGCCTTTGTTTACAGGCTTTTTCGGTTATTAGATCAACTGAAAATGATTTCGTGTCGATTCATGGTTCTTAAAATCTCATGTTAATGTCTGCAACTATTAATTTTTCAATTGACAGAAAGAAGGCCATTTCAAGGATGTTCAACAACATTGTAATGATTGTTTTCTTTTTGTTCATCAATCTCCTGAATTCACAAGCTCAGGTTTATCAATGGGCAAAATATATTAACAGCGAAGGTTTTGATCAGGCATATGATATTGTTTCTGATCCCCAGGGATTTGTTTATGTGGCCGGACAGATTGAATTTGTTGCTGATTTTGGTGGAGGGGTTTTAATTGAAGCTGCAGGCGTACATGACATATTTATTGCCAAGTACACTCCGGCCGGAAGACTTGTCTGGGCAAAAGGAGCAGGTGGAAAAGGAGGCGATAAAGCACATTCAATAGCACTTGATGGTTTGGGCAATCTGTTTATTGGTGGTGAATACGAAGACACTTGCTATTTTGATCATATAATGAAGACTACCGGTGTAGCTGAAGTCAATAATATGTTTGTTGCAAAGTATGATACTTCCGGTAATGTGCAATGGGTGAAAAATGTCAGTGTAGACGGCCCTTTGCAAACAAGAGGGTATGCAGTAAGTTGTGATTTGCAGGGGAATGTATATGCTTGCGGAGGTACAAAAGGAGATACCTACTTTGAAAATAATTTTCTTTTTACTACTGCAGGTGATTATGATGCAACCGTTTTTAAGTTTTCAGATAATGGGAATTTAGTTTGGGCCAGACGACTGGGCGGGGTAGAAAGCGATAAAGCTTATGGCATTCTGAATGACAATAACGGATACATTTACGTTACTGGTTATTTTGTAGGCTTAGCCTATTTTGCTCCGGGAGTTTCTTTGACCGGAAGAGGAGGGACAGATGCTTTTCTGGCTAAGTTTGACACTGCAGGTACTTTGCAATGGGTGAAACAAGCCGGTGATGCAGGTTTCGAAAGAGGCTGGGATATCACACAAAATATTAACGGAGACATTGTAATTACCGGAGAATTCCAAGGCCAATCGATATTTGGCTCTAATATTATTTCCTCACGAGGCAACAATGATATGTTTCTCGCTGCCTATAATAGCAATGGAACTAATTTGTGGGCACTTGGTGCCGGAGGTCCTGAAGATGATATTGGAAGAGGAGTGACACATGACAATAGCGGTAATCTTTTTGTAATTGGTGATTATGGTGGTTCTGCAACTTTTCCTCCATATTCAATCTCAGGGAATGGTTTCTCAGAAGTTTTTCTTGCCAGCTATGATGATGCAGGTACAGTAACAAGATGGGTGCGTTCAATAGGTGGTTATGAGAATGATCGTGGTCGCGGAGTAGCTGCTGATAATTCGGGGAACGTATACATCTGTGGTGAATATGTTGACTCAGTTAAGTTTGATAATATTACTTTGCATGGTAACCTGTTACTTGATATGTTTGTAAGCAAGGTGGTGACAGGGAATTTTTGTTCTACTCAACTTTCCGTTAACGGGCAAGTTGCCTGTCATGCTGCATGTGATGGTACCGTTGTTGCAACGGTAACCGGCCTTGCTCCATATACCTATTCGTGGTCAACAAGTCCAGTACAAACCGGACAAACAGCGACCGGACTTTGTGCGGGAAGTTATACTGTGCTCAGTACAGATGCAGTCGGTTGTACTTCAACAGCCACCATCACTTTGAATGATCCACCTGCAACACAATTAAGTGCAACACCAACTGATGCGTCTTGTTTTTCGGTATGTGATGGAAGTGCCAGTGCTTCAGCTACAGGTCAGGGACCATTCACATACGAGTGGTCTACAAGTCCTGTTCAAAACGGAGCTTCAGCTAATGGATTATGCGCCGGTACGTTTACAGTTACAAGTACTGATAATCACGGATGCACAGCGAGTAAAGTTGTTGTTATAAATCAACCTCCACAGATACAAATCAACACCTCAAAAACCGACCCTGATTGTTTTGGGAGCTGTAATGGAACTGCACTGGCTAACGCTTCAGGTTCAGGGACAGTCACCTATTCATGGTCAACCAATCCCGTACAGAATGGAGCATCAGCAATTGCATTATGTGACGGTGTGTATACTCTTACCTGCACGGATGCTAATACCTGCACTGGTACTTCATCAGTAACTATTATTAATCCTCCGCAGCTGCAAGTGTCAACACTTGCCAATGATATAAGCTGCAACGGAGTTTGTGACGGTTCTGCCTTGGCAAGTGCGAATGGGAACGGACCCTTTACATATTCATGGTCAGTTAATCCACCGCAGACAGGTACTTCTATCGGTTCATTGTGTGCAGGTACGTATTCTGTAATCTGTACAGATGTTGCTTTGTGCTCTATGTCATCTTCTGTAACTATTGTAGAACCTTTGCCCTTACAAATTTCATCGACAATAACAAATGCAACCTGCATTGCTTGTACGGATGGATCAGTGGATATTCAGATTTCCGGAGGAACCGGAACCATGCAATTTGCATGGTCGAATGGGACAAGCACAGAAGATCTTTTGAATGTCGGTTCCGGAACTTATACGCTGTGTGTTACTGATGCAAATTCATGTACGCTGTGTGATACATTTTTAGTCCTTGCTCCTGGTACTGGAGTTTCCATTCCGGACATGACAGTTGATTTTTCTGTTTATCCCAATCCATTTAATTTATTTATTTCTATCAGGCTTCAACATGCCTCACCGGAGCTGACCAGCTTGAGTATGTATAATGCGGTTGGTCAAGTAGTTTATACAAATGATTTTTTTGGAAATGAGTTCAGATTCTCAACTGAAGTGTTATCTTCCGGTGTGTATTTTCTTCAAATTAAGAATCCAATAAACAGAGCCGGGAAAATAGTTCCCGTTTTATTGGAAAAGTAATCTGCCCTGATTTCTCATTGATTTCGGAATTGATTACTCCAAATTAAGAATAGGAAAAAGAAATTTCAAGAATCCAGCAACAAAAAAAAGTCACCTGTCTTCCGCACTTTTTTAGTCTTAATAAAATTGGGGTTGATTATTAGGTTTTTAGGGTTAAAAAATTGCAAAAATGGGTGTCCCAGTGCGGAAGACAGAAAAAAATTGAATTGAGTACATATCTCCGGAATGCCCTACTGC
>CAYHFJ010000201.1:0-6501 GCA_964355885.1 uncultured Flavobacteriales bacterium | reverse complement strand
CCTGATCCGGGTAATCCTTCCGGATTGGTGGAAAGACACCTGGCTTCATTCTGGATAATAACTCCATCGCTGTATTCATAGTCGGCCATCAGGAGATTGGGAACCTCCTGGTCATCATCCCTGCCGTATTTTCCGCCAGTACAGCTAATTTTTACCGGGTGTTCGTTCTTATTCAGTGCCCAGCGGGCTGTATCCATCCTGTAAATACCGTTGTTCCCGAATTCGGTTGTTCCTCCGGTATCCCAGAAAAAGTGCCAGTTGTAAAGAAACCTGTTTTCATTGTATGGACGAAGAGGGGTCGGTCCGAGGAATAGATCCCAGTGAAGCCCTTCGGGTACCGGACTATCTGCTACCTTGCCTATCGTGTCGCGATACCTGTACGTAACCCCTTTGGCCATGTATACTTTTCCCAGTTTCCCGTCATGAACAAACTGAATACCTTCCTTGACAGCTTTGCTATCCCTGTAACAGATACCTGCCTGAACAATCCGGTTGTACTTTCGCGCTGCTTCCACCATCTTACGACCTTCTGACAAGGTATAGCATACAGGCTTTTCGACATATACATCTTTTCCTGCCTGACAAGCTCCGATGGTAATCAAAGCATGCCAGTGATCGGGCGTGGCAACTGACACCACATCTATCTCTTTGTCTTCAAGTACTTTGCGATAATCAAATTCAGTTTTTGGTGCTGCTCCGAATTTCTCTTCGATAATTTTTATTTTCTCAGGGAACAAACGTTCATCTACATCGCAGATCGTTTTGATCCTGACATTTGGAATTCCTGCATAATTGTTGATATGGAGGATTCCACGACCGCCTATTATCCCCCTTACACTTGGCCGTTTTCCAGCAATACCAATGAGAGCAACATTTACCCTTTCATTCGGGCTGTCGGTGATCATGCTTTTGATATAAGCAGGAGCCACCATTATTGCTCCAGCAACTGCAGTTGATTTTTTGATAAACACACTTCTGGATATGAGACTCATTTTCTTAATTATTAATTAATTAAATCGCATTTTGAAGCGCAAGAAACAACGCACGGTAGTATTTCATAAATTTGACAGGTTCACAGCTTTCTCCAACTTCGGCATTGCAATAGCCCTTGTATCCTGATTCTGCCAAAAGTTTAAAAAACAATCTGTAGGGATAATTTTTGACGTAGAGATCATGCAAATGCACTCCCTTGATCCGGTCTTTCAGCAGATTAAAATTGTGTTCAAATCCTTCGCCTGTGGTGTCAAAATCAGTGCAATTCCAATTTACATAAACGTAGGGGCTTTGCGAATAGTCAATAATCTTCTTAATCACAAGTGGGGAAGTGGTCCCATCACCGTGAACGCAGATCCTGATCTCAATGCCATTATCATGGCCATATGATCCCACCTCTGCCAGGGCTTTCCCAATTTGTTCCATGGTTTTCTCCTTATCGGTTCCGTTCACAAATGCGTTTGGAAACACCCTGATACCTGTAGCTCCAATATCTTTGGCAAGTTTTATATATTCCTTGGTTCCTTCTATATTCTTTCTTACTTCCGCCTGATCAGTTGAATGGTACATGAATGCACTAGCGAGACTGATGGTTTCGAGAGCTGAGTCTTTGAACCGTTTCTTAACTTCTTCCCGTTGAGCAGCTGTTAGGGTAACCTCAACTCCATGTTTATGGGTTGTGCGCAATTCAACCGATTTATATTCGGCTTCTGTGCAATTTTTAATAATGGTTTCAATGTCCCAATCTTTGCCCAGATTGTAGGTCATCAGACCGATTTTCAGTGGATGTAGATTCAGATTCAACGAATTGTTCTGTTTTTTCTCTTTTTCAGTGGATTGTCCAATAGTCGGAAGCATCATAGCGGTGGCCGAAATCGCAGTTGTTTGAAGAAAATTTCTTCTCGAAAAATCATTTTTCATTCGGATTGAATTTATTAGTGATCTATATCCAATTATATCCGCATATTTTATTTATAGATGATTTCGCATTGTAATTCTGTGAGCTGGATGAATACCCAAACATCAGAAGGATTGTACCTGTGATCATTAATTTCCCAATATTTATCATGACGACGTTATTCGGTTAATTAGTGTTCTGATGTATAAACCTTTTGTCAGAAATTTACGTTTTGTTGAGATTCATTTAAAACCATGATTTTCGTTACCTCTGAGGTGCAGGATATTTGCTGAAATCTTCCAGTGGCTGATTAAAAATCTCAAAATCGCGGAGATTAGATTTATCGTTTGAAGGTATTTTATATCCCCTGACCCATATTTTTCCATCTCTAAAACAAAAAGCCGTTGGCTTGATATCCTTGTTGTCAATCTGATAAAATGATTTTTCTCCTTTTCCCGGGGCAATAAATACCGGAGCGGTTATATCATCGACATCAGAAATGATTTTTGCAGCATCAAATCCATCATATGGAATAAGATAATATTCAACTTTCTGTTTTCCATAAAGACGTATATCATACTGAGGTCTGCTGATCCACCAGTCCCAGGTCCACCTATTTGTAAAATGATTGCCTCCCCACGCCACTACATTGCCCATCACCCCGTTTTTAACCCAATGCTTAATCGTACCACGATTAACATAAGCCAATCCGTTGCAGTAAAGCCAGTTCGTGGCAAACAATGGTCTTTCAGGTTTTGCCCCGACATAACCAAAAGGGATATCATGGTAAATTTCTGATCCTTCCGTCGGATAGTAAATGTTGATTTTGCTTTCATCAATCCACATGTTGCCTACCTGATTACCATCAAAATCAAACTCTATCTCTGCCTTAATAAAGGATTCGTTTTTGTAAAAGTAATATGTTTCTTTTACAGGGATTTCACCCAACATCGTGTTTCTGACCAGGATATCACAAACCGGTCCGACATAATATTGCACCTGGGCTTTACGATTATTAACCCAATCATCAGAAATCCTTGCCCTGATCTCTCCACCCAGGTAGTCACCACAGTTAAGCAATTTCTTTCCGCTTATTGTGGATAATTGTTTGATCAGGCCTTCACCTGAAAAATCAACTTTGTAGTATTTTGTAGTGATGTGTTGTGGAAGTTCTGATTTAACGGAGGAAGAAGAGTTTTTAACTTCCATGAAACTTTTAAAGCCGCCCGCCGGAACTGTCACAAAACCAATGGATTTACCTCCAAACTCTTGGAAATCTGAATTTTTTTCCAGAGATTTTTTACCTTCAAGTTCAACTAAACATTTTCTGGAATGAGATAAACCGTTAAAAACAGACATGGAATTGCTGCTTTTTTCCACGAGCTTTTCGGCAATATCCGACATTACCTCGTTGGTGTTAAATACTACACTATCCAGCCTGTTAATGCTTTTTCTCCTTAGATCTGTCACCTCAATCCAGCTGACATCATGATGCTGTGATTTAAGAATAGTCTTCCAGTTTTCTTTGATATCGGTGCTTCTGTCTATATTCAGTCCCGCCAGTCTTCCCATACTGTTCAATTCTTCGGCCAGAACGGCAAATTCCTCTGCCGTCTTGTTCTTTCTAAGCAATTCTTCTGCCCATACTCCTTCCGCATACGACCAATATGAGTCAATTCGGGCTGTAACCTTCGGTGGTGCTTTTTTATTTCTTTCAACCAGAGCATCTTTGAGGTTAACAAAGTCAAAAAGGGCATGGTATTTCTCGAAGGTTTCCCTATCAATTTCTTCAAGGTCAGGAATAAAACTCATTAATTTGACCCCACTGATAAGGTCAAGCTGGTAATTTGTTTTCCACCTCGGTTCAATTGAAGCTTCAGACTTCATATGAGTAGCAATGACAGAACCATCAATGCCTATTGCATTCACGAACTCATTTCCTGGTGTCGGCTGATAAAAGCCATTCATGCATAGAAACTCAACTTTCCCGGCAACAAATTCAAGCGCATGGGGGAAAGCGGGGAGATATTGGTATTTATAATCGAATTTGTTAAGAATCTGGGGAAGCTGCTGATGCAAGCCTGTTTCCTGGGTCGCATAGACGTCCACTTTTTTATCAAAAAGATCCTTGTATATTTCCAGTCCATATTCAAACTGTCTCCAGTTACTTTCTGAACCGAGCACCTGAAGATGAGGCTGTGAGTAGTTCCCATTTACAAAGTCAAGGGAACCTTTCCGGAATTGTCTCTTCATGTCAGCCAGTATATCCGGAAATTTATTTGTTATAGACTGAAGTTCAACAGCAGACCATTCATAGTTAAGCTTCAGATCGGGAAGTTCATCCATTGAATTCAGGTTTCTTCTAACTCTTCCTGCATAATCCTCGGCATTGGCAGCACCCCATGGTGGAATTCTTTCACCTACAGGTGGCTCTCCTCTGTCTTCATCGATAATGAGGTACATCGGGTGTTGGATAAATGCCAGTTTCCACCCAAAATGCTCCTTGGTAAAAGGGTCTTTTTTAACTTTTTGCCACAGATAATCCGGCAACTTATCAGATGCCACGGGAATTTCCTTTTCAGTAAGTGGCTTATATTTCTGACCATAAACACTTTGCGATATGACAAGCAGGATCACAATAAACAAGAACCTGTAATTGGATTTTTTAATGAAGTTTCTCATAGTTTGTTTTTGGCAAGATGTGTTTAAAAGATTTAAAACAATTATAACTTGATGGTGGATTTAAGTAAAAACTGGTGACAAAAGACTAATATTAACAATTGTCTGTTTGTCACCAGAATTATTTATTTAGCATGAATTATTATCAATAACCAGGATTTTGTTTGATTTTCACTCCAAAATTGGCATCAATAAATTTTTGAGGAAGAGGTAACAACTCATTTTTGGGTTGGATTGTGCTGAGGGTAGTGGCAAAACCATTGTACTTTTTGGTCCTTTCAACCAATTTCCCCATTCTGCTAAGAGTTATTCTGCGTGGTTCTTCTATAATCAACTCACGCAAACGTTCATCCAGAATATAATCGATATTCACCATTGCGGCGCTAACCGGAGCAGCCTGAGCCCTTGCCCTGACTACATTGATGTCGTCAGCCGCTTTCTGCTTGTCACCTTTCATCAAATAAGCTTCAGCTCTGAGTAGATAGGTTTCAGCTAACCGCATCAAAGGCAAATCGTTAAATGTGCCTCCACTTGATTTACCTGCTAAGGCCAGGCCTTCAATTTTTATAAAGGTAGGCCAAACACCACTGTACAATGTATCTAAATAGGCATGCTTTGTTACTTCTTTTAAATAAAATTTGGATTCCGGGTTATTATAATACCATTTTCTTCGGATATTGTATTTAGAGTTTCTTATATCATTGGGATCATTCCAAATCCCATAAAGAACATAATTGTTTGGTCTTATCCATGCAACACCTCTACAGAGACTGTCCGCTAACACCATGCCGCTTTTCCCATCAGGGTCTTTAGCCTCAAAATATCTGGCACCCCAACTACGCAACCATGATCTGCCAATTGCTGAAGATGTCGGAACACCTCCGGGAGTTAGAAATTCATACTGTAATACCCATAGATTTTCCAGATTACCTCCAGATCTATTTTGGTTACCATCTTTCCATAAATCGGAAAACACATCACCAGGTTGACTTTTCAATGATCCAAAACGTGAGGTCATTAACTGGTTACGACCAGAAGTAATTACCGAAGTGGCTGCTGCAATTGCAGCATCATAATTACCCAAACTGATATTCACTTCGGCAAGCAAATGGTCGGCTGCATTTTTCACAATCCTGCCGGGTTGAGATTCTGTCAAAGGCAACCATTGTGAGGCAAATTCGAGATCTGCCTTAGCAAAGGCAAGTACGTCTTTCCTGGGGCTTAACTGATAATCAACTTTAGGTTCCGTAGCTAATTTATCGGTAATAACCACATCACCATAAAGGTTTGTCAGCATATTCATAGCATAAGCCCTGAAGAACCGGGCTTCAGCAATCACGGCATTCTTTTGCTTGTCATCCGTCCATACAGCTGTAGGTCTTTGCGCATAATCGATGATTTGATTGGCACGTGGCAGAATATTAAGGTACGCCCAATCCCAGAAAAAAACTACTACTTGAACTGTTGGAGTGAGTTGTGTTTCATAATTTTGAAGAAAAGCCTGGCTTGAAGAAATTGATCCAATATCCGTTCCCAAACAAGTTGCCCACCATGATTCTGCTCCATTTGGGCTTACTAATTCCCTAACTCCTTGATGTAGTGCCGTTATTGCACTCTGAAATCCTTCATTTTTGACCAATGTCACATCGGGAGATAAAAAAGAGAGAGGTTTTTCAGTTAAAACTGATTCGTTACAAGACTGTATAAAAAGCAGTAATGTGATAACTGAAATACTTTTAAAAATTTTATATTTAAAACTTTTCATAATAATTAAATTTTTGAGGATTATAAACTCACATTAAGTCCGAATGACACTGTACGTGGAGTAGGAAATGCATTAGAACCAGCTCCGCCACTTTCAGGATCCATATTTTGCCATTTGGTAAAAGTATACAGATTCCTACCACTGATATAGAACTTTAAATTACTTA
>CAYHFJ010000200.1:0-6505 GCA_964355885.1 uncultured Flavobacteriales bacterium | reverse complement strand
GAACAGCACTTGATTTATTATCTGATGCAGGTGAAACTGAAAACTCAAGAGATGCTTATGATGAAGGACAGTTAGGAACAAAGAACCAGCACAAAATAAATGCTTATGCAGAGCCGGACAATTATGAAACGGTTGATTTGTTCATTACAATTTTCAAAGGAACTGATGAAACGCAAAGAATTCCTAAAGATGAAATTGACACAGCAGTAAAGCGAATTGCAAACTTTTTTCGTAAAGCAAAATATAAGGAGTATGTAAACGAGATTGAAGAATCTTCGCCAATTTTTGATTTTGCTCATACACTTGCAAATTCCGAAGATCTGAAAGAAAATCTGGTAAGAGTAAATGCAATCATTCTCACAGATGGAATTTATCCTGGAGAAAATCCGGAGAGCCAAACTATTTCAGGCATACCAATTTTTTATCGTGTTGTGGACATCAACTATCTCTACAACATTACAGAGAAGTCACACATTCCCATAGAAATAGATTTTAAGAAAGAAGGTTTTGAAGTTCCTTGTATTATTTCGCCATCAGAAAACGACCAGTATCAATCATATCTGGCAATTCTTCCAGGAGCAGCATTGGCTACGATTTATGAACGATACGGTTCAAGATTACTTGAACAAAATGTACGTTCATTCTTACAATTCACGGGAAAAATCAATAAGGGAATTCGCAATACGATACTGAAAGAGCCACAAATGTTTTTGGCTTTCAATAACGGAATTGCAGCAACAGCAGAAGAACTTGAATTAGATAAATCAGAGAACGGAAAAGGACTATTAATTTCCAAAGTCAAAGATTTTCAGATTGTTAATGGAGGACAAACAACTGCATCCATTTATCACACTCTGAAAAAAGATAAGGCAGACATTTCAGGAATTTTTGTTCAGGTGAAATTATCTGTTGTAAAAAACAGAAGTAATTTCAGTGAGATTGTATCCAGAATTTCAGAATATGCAAATACACAAAACAAAGTTTCGGTTTCTGATTTAAGTTCAAACAGACCTTATCACATTGAACTTGAAAAATTGTCAAGAAACATTTTTGCTCCTCATGTTCCCGGACAAACTACTCAACAAACAAAATGGTTTTACGAAAGAGCCCGAGGACAATATAAAAATGCAAGAGCTAAAGAAGGTTTCACTAAAGCGAAGCAGAAAGCATTTGATCTAAAGAATCCAAAAAATCAAATGTTTACCAAAGAGGAACTTGCAAAATATGTAAACGCTTATGAGGAAATTTTGGATGGAAAGAAAATTGTTATCGGACCTCATTTTGTTGTGAGAGGAAATCAAAAAAATTATGTACAGTTCATCAACTATAATCATGTTGTTAAGGAAACAGATAGTATTTACTTTGAAGATGTAATTGCAAAGACAATTCTATTTCGAACAGCAGAAAAAATTTATGGAGTAAAGCCGAATGCAATTGGTGACTTGCGTTATATCACCGTTCCCTACTCCATTTCACTTTTGATACACGAAACCAAAGGCAAACTTGACTTATATAAAATCTGGAAAAACCAAATTGTTTCAGAACAACTAAAAACTTTGCTTTATGATTGGATGGTTCAGGTTGAAAAAGTAATTAAAAAATCAGCCGAGAAAAATCAAGGAGCATTGTATGGCGAGTGGGCTAAGAAAGAAGAATGTTGGCTTGACTTAAAGAAGCAGGAACTTGATATTGATTTCAACATAATCAAAGTGGACTTTGAAGACCCGAAGAGTCCTTCGCAGCGAAAAAGAATTATAGACGAAGAAACAGCACAAGTGCAAATTCAGGAAGAACTTGAAAAAATAAAATCAGTTCCCTCTTCTGTGTGGCATAGGATTGAGGATTGGGCAAGGACAACAGGAGAACTCACCGAGCAGAAGAAAACAATTGCTTACACCCTTGCAGGCAGAGTAAGAACCAATTCAAAAATTACTGACTACGAAAGACAGACAGGCATTTCAATACTTGACTTTGTAATTGAGAAAGCTCCCGAACTTTTGGACGACATAGACGAAATAAACGAGAAGGGAAAAAATCTGAATGACAAGCCTGAAATCACTTTAGAAGTGATTAAGGAAGTCGCTCAGTGGGACAGAAAGAATAAACGGTTGAAAGATTTTGAATACAAATTCATGGCTGAACTTGCAGAAGGGAAAAAGGAATTAACTAAGAAGAATAAGGAGATAGCAAGGTGGAATTTAGAAAAAGTTAAAAAATGGGGTTTCCCAGATCATTTATAAAACAACTCTTATTTCTTCTTTACTGCTTCTTTCGCTTGCGATAACTTCTTAGGGTCAATAATTGGCAAAAATGCATTGTGAAGGAATGTTCCCTTAAATGTTGAAAACATCAGACCCCGTGTGGTGGAGATAGAAATTGAATTTAGGATATCAACTAAATGTTGTGGCAGATTCACCACTCCTTCCAAATCGGTAGTGATTACCTCATTGAAATTCATGATTTTGAAAATACAACTTGATGTTAATGACCCTAATGACAATGTCTGGTCTGCATTCCGGATCTCCACATCAGTAATGATAAACACCAGGTTCTTTTCTGTATCAACTCTGCTTTCTAAATTAATATTAAAGATAAAATCTGTTAAAGTCAGTTCTGGCGCAACTGGCAAATTAATTGATCCTTTAAGCAGTTCTATAGCTGTCAGTTGCAGCTGAGCATCAATTTCCTTAATTTTTTTGGCAGACATTGTTAAAAGTATGAAGGGGTTATTGGAGAATATTGTTTCTTTTCGATTTCTATAGTATGACCCGAATGTGTTAGAATATTCGGGGTATCATATATAATGTTTTGAGGTCTGGTTTCTGAGACAACAACGAAATGTAATTTATTAATAACCTTTATTGATCTTGGTGGAAATAATTCCTGTACAGTAATATTCAATGCTCCTGCAATTTCAACTAAAGTATCTATAGTAAAATTATGAGTACCGCTAAGCCATTTGGTGATTTCTGAGGGATTCTTACCTAATCTGGAAGCAAATTCACTTTTATTAAGGCCGGTTTCTGTGATAAGATCATCTAACCTGGCTGCCAGTTGCATTTTAACCCTCACTTGCATTTTCTCTGCAGGGGTTATTTCATTCAACAATTCATCTATAACAGAACTGTTATACTTCACTGCCTTATTATTCATCTTCATTATCTGTAAAATTTAAGTTTCCTGTTAGTTCTTTTCCATCTTCTGAACACCTCAATTCCCGTTCTTTTACCCTGCATCATAACAGAATAAATAGTGGCTTTACTCCCTGAGAATCGCTCTAGCTCAACTATACTATAATTCACTTAAAACTAAAGATATATTATATTCGAATGAAATAAAAGAATTATTTTACTTATAAGTAAAATGTTTGCAAATATACAATAGTAATCTAGAAATCAAAATTTCGTTTAGACAACGGTATTTGTTTCATCCATTTGTTAACCAACTTATTTACAAATTTGCTAATTCGCCGGATCCTTATTCAACATCGAAGTCTCCTTCGTATCCCTCATCCCCACATAAACCAGCAAAGAAATAAATATACAACCCGTAATATACCATTAGAAATATTCCTCATTCCCTATGTTCTTCAGCCAGAAGGCAACATACTCTGCTATACCGCCAAAAATGACAACTGTGAGGGCATAAGGAAGGCCTACGCCAAGGGCGCGGACCTGTGCGGGGAAGAGTTCGGCTTTAACTACAGCATTGATGCTGGTATTACCGCTTACGATGATCGAGTCGGAGAGAAGGAGGAAAAAGGCGTTTAATCGTGAAGTGGTATGACTCAGGGTTGTAAGAAGGAGTACGGTGCAAATATTTCTTTAACTTAGCAAACTTATATTTCATCGGCAATTGTGTTTTCAACTTTCAACTTTCAACTTTCAACTTTCATCCCGTCATCCCAATGAGTGGCTACAATTTACATCGTTACTAAAATTTCAAGACGAAGAGGGATCTCCCGACTAAGGGAACAAGCTCATTCTAACAACAGATTATTCGATTTGCCTTTTTTAAAGGCTCTCATGCTTTCGCCGTCGGCGAAGGTTCTCCTCGCCACAAATCCTCTTTGATCACAACAATTCCGTTGGCTTGTCGAAATGACGTTAAATGTCTAACGATTAAGCGGCCCTCTGCTTACCTCTTTCCCCAACTTATAAACTGCTTCAATCGTCCTTGTATTCTTTATATTGTCAAGCGGACTGGCATTCAGAATGATCAGGTCGGCAGACTTGCCTTTTTCAAGTGTACCGAACCGGCGATCTATCTTCAAAAGCTGTGCTGCGTTCCTCGTTGCCACAGTAATAGCCTGTAATGGCCTTAGTCCGGCTTCCACCAGAAGCTCCAGTTCCAAATGCTCGGCAAAGCCCTGCGCCCTTATCGGGAAAGCACCTGAATCTGTGCCCAGGGAAACCAGAATACCCGCATCATTTATTTTTTTTACATTCTTCAATGCCGTTTGAAAACCGGCAAGGTTGCGCGCATAGGCAGGCGCGAAGTTTTTATGTCATTCCGGTATTTTTCAGAAGTGATCATCTCATACACACCAGGCTCAAGAGAGGCTTTGAAAAAATCATCATTTATCCATTCCGGGCTCTCTGCATAGCTGCTGGCAAACTTATCCAGTGAAAGTGTCAGTATATAAGGGATATTCTTTGCTTTCATCTGCCGGATCAGGTCATCATCGATCACACTATCGCGAATGCTGTGTGCAAATAAATCTATACCCGCGCTCACCAGCTTTCGTGCATCAGAAAGGTAATATACATGTGCTGCTACCCGCAAATTGCGCTTATGCGCTTCCTGAATAATTGATTGGTAAACACTGGGCTTCATCTTGCTGGAAGCAGCCCCATCCACCCAGATCTTTACCAGTTCAGGTTTTAGTTTTGCAAGCCGGGTTATCATACCAGGTACTTCTGAAGAGGATGCCGGACGATATAAGTTACCAAGGAAAGATTCAGCGCTTACTTTTTCATCCGGCACATTAAAACCATAACCTGCGGAGTATAGACGCGCTCCGGGCAAAAGATTGTTCATGGAAGAATCCCTTAAGCCGGTTTCAAACAGTACAGGCCTGTCTGTACCCATGGTCAGAACGCTGCTCACTCCATAGTCCTGATATTTTTTCAGCTGCGACAAAACATTATCCCTTGTATAAAATTTTCCGCTGCTCTCATTCCCTTTTATGACACCAATATGAGCATGCGTGCTGATAATTGAAGGCATAACAGTTTTGCCTTCCAAATTGATAATCTGCGCACCTGAAACATTCAGATTCCTGCCAATGGCTGCAATGGTATCGCCCTGTATGAGAATATCGGTATGTTCTGCCGGTGTACCCCCATTACCATCGATCAGCCTGACGTTTTTTAATAATATTCCCTTACGAACAGGAGTTTGTGCGCTGACAAGACTTGCCATGATCATTAAGTTGATAAACGATCCGCAGATGATCTTACAGGGATGTGCCATAAGACATTTCATATAGGTTTGGATGAATGGTTCTGTTTATCAAGTAAATTTGGGAGATTATTTTTTAAAATAAATTGTCCTTTCCTGCTTTTAACCCGCTTAATGAGATTTTTATAGCAGCGGCTTTATTTCTTCCATCATTTTTTGACCGGCATCATAAATTGGACGCCATGAATCATAGTCTTTAACTTTGTGTTTACCATATTAAAGTACCATGAGAAAATTTTTAAGTTTAAAAATGCTCAATACCAATATAAAAAAAATCCCGAAAATAAAAACATAGAACTCAGCTTGTTCCTCTGAGCAAGACCTGATCTCAGATCTTCCTCCAGTAACACTTAGTTAAACAATCAGGCAATAATTTTCTTAAACTTTACGGATAAGAAGATGTTTCCGGCCTGCTATTTCCACCGTTATTTCCACAGGGTTACTGCCAGCCAGCAGTGATGCCGGATCGCTTAGAAGCCGGCATGAAGGACTTGTTTTCCCCTTATATGGTACAAGTATCGAAACAAAAGAAAAGGGTGCCTGCCCTTTGTAAACAGCAGATACCGAAGTGCGGGCTTCCCTCTGTCCATATCCCCAGGCATGCCAGCCCTCTTCCTGCTGAAATGTAACAGGATGATTGCCTGCGATTTGAATAAGAAGATTAGCATCATCAAAGCCTGTATTGATACTGTTATTATCTACCTTTAATGGACCCGGAGCCATTGGAAAATGAATTGCCAGATCTCCTTTGGCATCACCATTTGCTTCATCAAGTATCACAAAAAATGGCATATCGCTCTTTTTTCCGGCAAACCATACTGTCCGGCGATGCAAAAAATACTGGTATGATTGATTTTCAACACATAAAATATCCTGATTTTCATTTGATTCCCACAACAACTGACGACCAATGATATTTGTATCCGCCCCATTCACTGTCATGGTTGGATGCACTTTGGTTTGCCTGTGCCATGCTCTCGCCTCTTTGTCGTGACCATAGGTGTAATAACCTGTGTCGGGCATAAGCCAGCGCCCGTAGGCA
>CAYHFJ010000199.1:0-6516 GCA_964355885.1 uncultured Flavobacteriales bacterium | reverse complement strand
TTTGTAAGTTGAACGGAAAAACTACTTTTGGAAGAATTAAATCTTCGTCATGAAAAAACACCTGCCCAATTTTTTCACCTGTCTGAATCTGATGGCGGGTTGTATGGCCAGTGTGATGGTCTTTCATGACCGTCCGGAGTGGGCAGCTTACTTGATTTTTATTGCCGCATTTTTTGACCTTCTGGATGGTATGTTGGCCAGAACAATGGGGTTATTTTCGCAATTTGGGAAAGAGCTGGATTCTCTCGCCGATATGGTAAGTTTTGGATTTGTTCCAGGAGCGATAGTTTTTAAGCTCTTCCAGCAAAGTGACTTCCTCTCCTGGCCACTCCCTGAATGGATATTACGTCTTTTGCAATTTGCGCCTTTCATTCTCACTGTATTTTCAGCCTTGAGGTTAACAAAATTCAACCTTGATACCAGACAGTCCGTTTCATTCATAGGATTGCCAACACCTGCAAATACACTTCTGATTGTTTCTTTGCCAATGATCATGTTGCAAAGCACAGGGCCGTATGAAGGTATTTTATTGAATCCATTTTTCTTGTTGATTCTGACAGGTGTTTTGTCATTTTTACTGGTTTCAGAAATTCCGCTCTTTGCATTAAAATTTAAAAATTTATCAATAAAGGAGAATATGTACCAGTATATTTTATTGCTCGTTTCATTGATTCTGTTACCACTTTTTCAGTGGGCTGCCATACCTTTAATCTTTGCTCTGTACTTTATTTTGTCCTTTGTCCGTCGTCAGTTTAAGCCCGGATCCTGAAAGTTTTAGGCAAACAGTGGAGTTTTTGCTTTTTTATCACAAAGCCATTAATAAAAAAAATAACTTTGCCTTCCCAAATACCGGGAGTTACAATGGAAATAGTTTGGGGAAATGAATTTTTTTTTAAAAAAACATATTAACACGCTGAAAGGATGACAAAATTTATCGCTGAAATAGATGTAATGCCATTAAAAGCCCTGCTTGATCCGCAAGGGAAGGCAGTAGGACATGGCTTAAAGAATATGGGTATTTCTTCTGTAGATAATATTCGCATCGGCAAACACATTACGCTTGAAATTGAAGCCGACAATAAGGAGGAGGCCGGAAAGAAGGTGGATGAAGCCTGTAAAAAACTGCTGTCAAACCCTGTAATGGAGAGCTATCATTTCACTTTGAGTGAAAATTAGTATTAACTATCTCCTTAACTCAAAATTCTGGCCGAGGTAAACTTTCCTGACTTGCTCGTCCGCAGCAAGTTCTTCGGCAGTTCCTGCTTTCAGTATTCGTCCTTCGAACAGGAGATAAGCACGATCTGTAATTGTGAGTGTTTCGTGTACATTGTGATCGGTAATTAATACTCCGATGTTTCGTTCTTTTAATAGCGAAACAATGCCCTGGATATCTTCTACCGCGATAGGATCGACACCTGCAAATGGTTCATCAAGAAGAATAAATTTCGGATCTACAGCCAATGCCCTGGCGATCTCAGTTCTGCGTCTTTCTCCACCTGATAAAAGATCCCCTCTGCTTTTTCGGATACGCTGTAGCCCGAATTCATCCAGTAAGGATTCCAGTTTCTTCTGCTGTTCGGGCTTTTTTAATGAAGTCATTTCCAGGACAGATTTGATGTTGTCCTCTACACTTAGTTTACGAAAAACAGAAGCTTCCTGTGCAAGGTAGCCAATGCCTAATTGTGCCCTTTTGTACATAGGAACCTGCGTGATGTCCTTGTCGTCTAAGAAAATGGATCCTTCGTTTGGTTTTATCAGTCCAACGATCATGTAAAAAGATGTTGTTTTCCCGGCACCGTTCGGCCCTAATAAACCGACAATCTCTCCTTGTTGTACCTGGATAGATACATGGTCGACGACGGTTCTTTGTTTATAACGTTTTACTAAATTATCGGACCGGAGCACAATCATGAGAAGATTTTAGGAGTAATTCCAGAATTAAATAATGGTGTAAATAAGTTTCGGTAACTGCTGATATATCTTTAATAAACAATGTTTTAACATAAATACCAAAATAGAATTCAAAGTGTTAATTGAATCAATGGCAAAGATGCGGAATCTTCCGGCTTCACCCAACTCAGAAGCTGATGGAGATTGTTCCCATGATTGCCACTTTTGTGATATCCGGATGGTCAAGGTAGGAGAGACGCCAGATATTATCAATTCTCAATATCTTAAAGATGTTCTCAATTCCTATTCCTGCTTCAAGGTAGGGTTTATTTGACAGGTCTGAGAATGCTTCAGGATTAGCCAGAAGTGCTCTATTTTTATTTGACAGCCTTCCGCTTACAGCACTTAACGTGGCGATCTCCCGCCATTTCAATTTACGTAATACCGGAATGCGATCAAGAAAGATACCACCGAAATGTTGCTCAGCCTTCAGGCTGAGATATTGATCGCTGACAAATTCATAGTAATTCATGAGATTGAATGAAGTACGGTCATATACAAATGAGTTATTCCCCGGATGAATAAATAAAAGCGGATAGGGTAATTCTTGAAAAATTTTTCCTGCTTCTGCTCTTATACTAAAGAGACCGAAATTTCCCAGATAAAAATAGTCTTCCACACGGAAGAGAAGCTTATCATACGAAAAATTACTATGAAGAATATCTTTAATTCCCCGGGAGTAAAGCAAGTTGAGAACGGGATAATTACTACCCAGAGAAATGCGGTCTACTTTTCCACTGACAAAACGCTCTTTGTATGCGAATCGAATATGCAAGGATACTTCAGAGTTAATGAGAATGTTGGATGAGTCCGTTCTGATGTCATTTCTGAAGTAAGTATAGTTAAGTGTCCCTTTCGGTTGATATTCACTGTGTATTAGGGTCAGGCGGTTTGAGAATCCTTCAACCCATTCATGCTCGAAGTAAAATTTTTCCTGCAACACGTCATTTAGTTTATTGCTGGGTGAACGTCGTAGAAGGGTTGCGAAGATGTTGTCATCCAGAAAGGCATTGGCACTTTTACCGAGTTGTTCAATGTCATTTTTATACTCAAAACCGAAAAATTGTCTGGGCCTTTTGCTTGTGAAAAATCGAGCGGTTCCCCCGTATTTAAATCTTGTGTCTTTTAATCCATATGCACCATAAGCACTCAAGACAAGTTTTGTACTGAAACTGTTACTTGTTTGCCCGCCAAATCGAAGGCGTAAACCCTCCACACTGTTTGTACTGATAAAACTATATAGTGGGCCGATTTCAAACCAACCGGCTTCAGTATATCCTGTTGCCATGATTTTTACTGCATTGGCATAGCGTTTATAAGCAGGTATACTCTTGATGGTATCAATCATTGCATATATTTTCCTTTCACTTTCTGTTAAGCTTTCGCCTCTTGTTGAATCCCAGTAAGCAAGACTTTGATGCATGGCATCATCCTTCATTTCTATTTCCGAACCTTTATAAAATTCCTCTCCTTTGGGTTCGTTCAATACAAAGTCACGATAGTAGGTTGTTTTTCGCCCGATGAAACCTGTTGTCTGTTTAGACTTTGTTTCATTGGCAGCGAGATTAACAACCAGAACCTCTCTGCCTAACATCCACTGTTCATTGTTAACATATTCATATTCCTGAACAATAGCCATATCTTCTATGAAATTGATATTTGCATCGCTGTTGATACGAAGGTTTAGTTTTCGGATGGCAAATGTTGTATCGTGAATCCATATCTCACCATTAAAAGTAAGTTCCTGCTTCCTGCGCGGATGGAAAGTAACTTTGTAACACCATTTGTTTTCAATATACGCACTGTCCATTAGCATATACTTATAGTACAATTGTGATAAACCTGCAATCGGACTGACAAATCCTTTTCCAAAAAGGTAAATGTAGTTGTCATAAATATTTATGCTTGAATAAAGATCTCCGAGGTATTGAGTCACGGTTTGATTTTCCACTCCTGAAACTTTACTTCCTTTAATAATTTCCTTTCGGAGTTTTGGTACTCGTTGAAAATATACATCAGACACTGTTTCGGTAATGAATACCGGTAAATAGGGTTTCTTGTTGCTTGCTGTTGTGTCCATGTAATCAAAGATGAAATCAAAGGGTTTGAAAAGCCTTTTTTTCATGAACTTATCGCTGATGTTATTAATATCAAATTCCAACTTGTTATAAGCCTCATATTGAAATGCACTGAGTCGTTCACGGTCATTATCCGGTTTGTGTTCGATAATTTTTCTAAGCAGGATGAGGGCAGGGTTTTCTCCTGCTTTTATTTCAACTTCTGCCAGATCGAATTTATTTACTCTGAGGGCGAAATTAATTTCCTGAGTTCTTCCTCTTTGAACAGGAAGGGTGGCAGGAAGATAACCAACAAATCTTGCCCGGATGCTGTCAATCTTTAATGTGGTTTGAAGCGAATACTTTCCATTGATATCTGAATTGATGCCGATGTTAGTTCCAACAAATATCACTGATGCAAATGGTATCGGTTCATTGGTCAATGGATCAAAGACTCTTCCAAATACCTTTGTAGTCTGGGCATGTGTTGAGAATACGGAAAAACAGATCAGTATAAAAAAAAGAATACTTCTGAGGCAAGCTTTTGTAAACATTCTTTAAATAAAATTCCCGGTAAATAATATCTTTTAGGATTGTGACTGAAGTTGATCCCAGAATTCAACAGCTCTTCTCAGGTGTGGGATGACGATGGTTCCACCAGCATAAGTATTGGTGTCCAGATTGAAAAGTCGTTTCAGCACCAGATTGTCAGCACCAAGAATTCGTTCATTCATTTTTGAACGGTACTTGTTAAATTCTGTAACCGGATTTTCCATGTCGTTCGAGTAAAGTATCAGGATTCTGAAGGTTTCTTTTTTAGGACATAAGCACTCACAAAAATACTGACTTCATACAGAATATATAGGGGTAAAGCTACCAAAATAAGGGTAGTAGCGTCGGAGGTGGGTGTGATGACAGCGGATAGAATAAGAATGAGAACCACTGCATGTCTTCTGTAAGTTCGCATGAAGGCAGGTGTAAGAATTCCAATCTTCGTGAGGAAATATACCAGAATCGGTAATTCGAAGATAATTCCTGAAATTAATGTCATGGTTGTCACCGTGGAAATAAATGAGTCAAGTGCAATGGTGTTTTTAACTTCTGTACTTACCTGATAACTTCCAAGAAAATTAACAGTCATTGGTGTAATTACGTAGTACCCAAAGAGCACTCCTGTCAGAAAAAGGAAAGAGGTGTAAAAAACTATCCCCTTAGCATAATTTTGTTCCTTTTCATGCAGAGCCGGTTTTATGAAGCGCCATAATTCCCACACAACATAAGGGAATCCACATATAAGCCCTGCAATGAATGCGACCCACATGTGTGTTGTAAATTGAGCACTCAGATCTGTACTTATCAATGTGAATGGTATCTCTCGGATACAAAGTTCATCTCCCATGTTAAGATTTTCTGAGAGCTGGCAGAGCATTCTGTAGGTGAAAAAGGATGGATGCTTTGGGGCAAGTAAGATGCCATCGAAAAGAAACTCTTTAAAGAAAAAAAAGGTAATTGCAAGTGTCATCACCACGCTGACAGCACGAACAAGATGCCAACGAAGTGCTTCAAGATGTCCTAGAAATGACATTTCTCCTTTGAGATTGCCGGAGGAAGGAAAGAGACCCATAGAGCGTGTAAATATAAGGGAAAGCCGGGAACCGTGAGTGTCAGAAAAGCATTCGGTAAACAGACTTAAGAACAATAATAATCCCTTAAATGATTCCTTCCCTGATCAGATCATGTAAATGAATCATTCCAAGATATTTTCCTTTCTCAGCGATAATGAGTTGAGAAATATTATGCTCTTTCATCAAGTTGAGTGCATCAACCGCCATAGTTTCTTTATCAGTACTCTTAGGTTTAAGATTCATAATATTTTTTGCAAGAATACCTTCCAGAGATTTTTTAGTCAGAAGCATTCTTCTCAAATCTCCGTCAGTAATTATACCGAGTATTTTGCCTTTACTTACTACTGCAGCCGCTCCAAGTCGTTTAGACGAAATCTCAACAATTACTTTTTTAATGTCATCAGTTGGAGAAACAACAGGAGCGTTATTGTTTGGATATATATCCTTTACCTTCAGATATAACTTTTTTCCAAGTGAACCTCCAGGATGATACATTGCAAAATCTTTTGCGGAGAAACCGCGAAGATCAAGCAGGCAAACAGCCAGGGCGTCTCCCATTGCCATTTGTGCAGCTGTTGAACTTGTTGGTGCCAGATTGTTTGGACAGGCTTCTTCCGAAACTGTTGTATCCAGTATCAGGTCAGCATGTTTGGCGAGATACGAATTTCTATTCCCTACCATTCCAATAAGTTTGTTGCCCCAGTTTTTGATCAAAGGAACCAAGACTTTAATCTCTGCCGTGTCTCCACTTTTTGAAATACATAACAGCACATCATTCTTTTGAATAATTCCCAGATCACCGTGAATCGCATCGGCAGCATGCATGAATATAGACGGGCTTCCTGTTGAATTAAGGGTGGAGACAATTTTTTGTCCTATGATCG
>CAYHFJ010000198.1:0-6545 GCA_964355885.1 uncultured Flavobacteriales bacterium | reverse complement strand
TAATGGTCTCCGTTCCATGTAAATATTCAGCGATAATCTTTGGTTCGGTAAGTGCTTTCCAGACTTTTGCAAGTCCTGCATTGATTTCGATTGAATGAGTTTGTATCAGGTCTTGATTCATATAATTTTAATTAATATGTTTTAGTAAATTATTACACGAAAGACTGCAAATCATACAGCCTTTTATAAATCCCTCCTTTGGCGAGAAGAGCATCATGCTTTCCTCGCTCCACAATTTCACCATGCTGCATGACAATAATTTCATCGGCATGATGAATTGTAGAAAGCCGGTGAGCGATGACAAGGGTTGTTCTGTTTTTCATCAGGTTAGTTAGGGCATCCTGCACCAGTCTTTCGCTTTCTGTGTCAAGGGCAGATGTTGCTTCATCAAGAATGAGAATTGGAGGATTTTTCAGAATGGCACGGGCTATACTTATTCGTTGTCTTTGTCCTCCACTCATTTTTCCTCCGCGGTCACCGATGTTAGTTTGATATCCATCCGACATCTGCACAATGAATTGGTGTGCATGAGCAATAGTAGCGGCATTGATGACATCTTCTTCCTTTGCATCCGGCATTCCGAAAGCGATATTGTTATACACTGTATCATTGAATAAAATACTTTCTTGAGTTACAATTCCAAATAGCCCGCGAAGATCTTTCAAACGATAATCTTTAATATTCTCACCATCGAGTAGAATTTCACCTTGTTCCAGGTCATAGAACCTGGGGAGTAAATCCGCCAGTGTGGTCTTACCGCTTCCACTTTGTCCTACAAGTGCAATTGTTTTTCCCTTCTCGATTTTCAGATTGATTTTATTCAGCACCCAACCTTCTCCTCCCTGATGATAGGCAAATGAAACGTCCCGGTATTCTATGTCATGGTTGAAATCAGAAATTGCAAGTGGATGATCCTTATCACGAATCGTAATTTCCGCATCCAGTATGACATTAATCCGCTCCGCAGAGGCAAGGCCCTTTTGCACATTGGCATAAGCTTCAGTGAAGGCTTTTGCAGGAGGAATCAGTTGGGAAAAAATCGCAATGAATGCTATGAATACAGCAGGTTCAAGAGATGCATTTTCCCCGAGTGCAAGTTTTCCCCCGAAATAAATTACAATAACCAACACAACAGCACCAAAAAATTCACTTAATGGTGAACTCAGATCTCGCTTACGGTAGAGTCTCGTCATTAGTCGGCGATATTCTTCATTTATCTTTCCAAATTTTAATTTGGTGAATAATTCAGCGGTAAATCCTTTTATAATTCGCAATCCGGAAAGGGTTTCTTCAATTGTAGAAAGAAGAACTCCCATTTGAGCTTGTCCTTTTGCGGATGTACGTCTCAGACTTTTTCCAAGCTGACCAATCATCAAACCGGCAATCGGTAACAAGATGAAGACGAAGATCGATAATTCAGGACTCATGAAAACCATCGTTGTCAGGAACAATAATATAGTTAGCGGGTCCCTGAAAATTACTTCCAAAGACTGCATGATACTCCATTCAATTTCCTGTACGTCATGAGTCATTCGGGCAATGAGGTCCCCTTTGCGTTCATTTGAAAAATAAGTAAGCGGAAGTTCGAGTACCCGGTCATGCATTTTATTCCGAAGATCGCGGACAATACCATTCCTGATAGGAGCCATGAAATACATGGCGAGGTAACGAAAGAGATTTTTAAAGAAGAACATTACCACAACAATGATGCAGATCAAAAGTAATGACTCCAGTTTGCCATTCTTATCTATGTACTGACTCAGGAAATAATTAAAATTTGAGAACAATGCTTTTACAGAAAAGCTCCAGGGTAATTTCTCATAATCGGAAGTCTGGCTGAACAATACATTCAGAAAAGGGGCAACCATAGTAAGAGAAAAGAGGGAGAAAATTACAGAGAATATGTTGCAGATGATGTTCAAAGCAGCGTATCCTTTATAGGCTCCAACAAAACGGAGCAGGCGGAGGTAGTTTTTCACGGCTTAAAGATATCCTTTTTAAAATTTAATGCCTCTTCTGAATAGAATGCTAATACGATCTCTTTGAATAATTTAAGGCTGGAAATCCGGGGAAGCACTCTCCTCCGAAGGTAATTGGCCGGGCGTTTGAAATTCCGTACATTCGCGCATCATGGATTCGACCAGACAACAGAAATATGCGCGGCTGATTCAAAAGGAAATTGGCGAAATCTTCCAAAAGGATGGCTTTCTCTTTTATGGCAAAGCCTTTGTAACCGTTACCGGTGCCAAGGTCAGTCCGGATTTGAGCATCGCGACAATTTACCTTAGTGTTTTCGGGGCAAAGGATAGCCAGGCTGTTATTCAACAGATTGAAAGTCATGGTAAAGAGATCCGGAAGAGGCTGGGAAACAGCATCCGTCATCAGGCACGGATTATCCCTGCACTAAAATTTTTTCTGGATGACTCATTGGATCAGGTAGAGAAGATAGAAAAATTATTGAAGGACAGCAAAGTAATCAGGAAAGAGGATTCAGAATCAGAGTAAATTCTTGGTCTTTTAAGCTGATTAATTCCATGAAACATTTTTTGATCAGAAATAATATAGAAATTCGAATAGAATATGCAATACGATCCAATTAAGAGATCATTAGGGAATGTATTTAATAAGCACCCTTTTTTACGTAAATTATTTTACCGCTTGCTCGACCTTTTATTATTACGTGCCTGGCATATACACAAAGAGTTACGTCTTTGGTCACGAACCGCGATGAGCGACGCGCATATACTGGATGCCGGTGCGGGATTTGGACAATACACTTATTGGTTAAATAAAAAAGATCCTAATTGGCACATCCTTGCTTTAGATGTTAAAGAAGAACAAGTGGAAGATTGCAATCGTTTTTTCTCAGAGATCGGTGCTACGGAAGTAAAATTTGAAGTGGGAGATCTTACTAAATATACAAAACCAAAAACTTATGATCTTGTTGTTTGTGTTGATGTGATGGAACACATTCTTGAAGATGTTCAGGTTTTCAAAAACTTTTATGGGTCCATGAAACCGGGTGCTATGCTGCTTATCAGCACTCCATCCGACCAGGGAGGAAGTGATGTTCATGGAGATGATGATGCTTCATTTATTGAAGAACATGTAAGGGACGGTTATAATATTCAGGAAATACAAGACAAAATTAAATCAGCCGGATTTTCAAAAGTGGAAGCCCGCTATCAATATGGTAGTCCGGGTAAAATCGCGTGGAGACTTTCCATGAAGTATCCCATTCTGATGCTGGGAAAAAGCAAACTTTACTTTATCATTTTACCTTTCTATTATATAATTACCTACCCTTTCGCTTTTGTCTTGAATTATTTTGACACTTACATGAAGCACAAAACTGGGACGGGATTGATTGTGAAGGCTTGGGCATGAGTACTTATCTCAACCAAATTGGTCGAGTATTCTCAGTTGAACCCAAACTAAATCTCAATATTTATCCAGCTTAAGGAGAATAATTTTGTATCCTTTTTTGTACCAGATACTGTCCGGCTAAGGGAATATTAACTGAACTTTTGCCAATAACTCCAAGTTGATTTAAATTCATTGAAAAAGCCCGGGCATAACCCGGGCTTCTTTTAGAAATAAAATATTGGTCTAATAAATTTTATTAATTATTTCCGAATTGCATTAGTCAGCTCTTCAACGTCCGTGTCAACTAGTTTGCCTCCCATAATTTTAAAGGCGAAATACAAGACCTCTCCGTTAGAAGGATCAAATACAAAAATAGATTTATTTAATGTTGAGCAGAATTGTAAATAATAATAATCTGTGCTCCGTTCATTAATTATCTGAGCAAGTCTTTCTTTACTTACATATTCGAATTTAAAAGGATACTTAGAGGCAAACTCTGCCTTCGAGAAAACCTTAGGTTTCTTGCCTCCATATCCTCCGCCTATAAGTTCTTCACAAACCAATAGGGTGCGCTTCTTGATCTCCGGTGATTTTTGAAGGTAAACTTTCTTTAGTTCAAGAGAAAGTTTAAGAGAGTTACCTTTAAAATCATTTTTCTGGACTAAATCCATTGCCTGAACCATACTTTCCAGCATATTTCTGACACGATAGCCGCAATCAATATTCTCATACTCTCCTCCAAAGTGATTCACTGGTGCATAGGCTAACAAATCACCGTAACTATATGAATTAAGCTTCTTTCGTCCACCATTTATTAAGGCTAAATAATGGTAGGCTTGTGATCCTGATCCGCCTGCAATGGTAACAAGCACAATGAAGGAAGCTGATTTATCTGAAATTTTTGTGTCCAATATTTTCCCGTCAACAAAATCAAATGATGTAATCTTCCAGGACTCCTTCATCGCGGCAGCGATCTGAGTATCAAAAACCTCATTCCCGGTAGTAACAACGTATGTTTTAGATGCACGGAACCGGGTGAAATCTTCATTGTAATAATCAACAGCTGACAATTGACCGTAGGAAAAATTGGATGCTAATAGCAGAAACAGAAATATTACATTTTTCATAGAGGTTTTATGAATTTAAGAGTGAAATTAAGATTGCAATACTATAAATTTCAGCTTAACTTGCAAAGTTTTCTTTTTCACCAAAATTTCAAAATAATGAGCGGATTCAATCCATGCCGGGTTTTGGCATTCTTTATTCTAAGTACAGTCCTTTTATTCAATTTTGAGGACGCTTTTGCTCAAAATTTTCTGTTGAAGACCATACCTGCAGGAGCAACAATTCTTGACCAAAATGAAAAGGTTTTAGGCACAACTCCTCTTGATTTAGATAAAATCATCAGTCAGTCAAAAAGCATTAAAATTGAATTGGAGGGCTATCTCAGTGTTGAAATATCCTTTCCTGATAAAATAAAAAAAGCCTCTGCGTTTCCTTCTTGTATTAGTACGTGCAATGAGTGCCGGATGATATTCGATAATTTCCCTAATTCAAATAATGAAAAATATTCAGGAACCCTATTATTAAGAAAGAAATCCGACAATTTTAATCCCGGTATTTTTAGCAGTATAGACACACCAAAAATTGACATGCCGAAAGAATCAAGTCTGGGAAAAGTCAATGGTAGCATTAAAAAACTAAACACAAAAGATGTCCATTCGTACATTGGATACGAAGGTAATATGGACATGCAAATATTATCCGCCTTTAACGGTACTTTTATTGAACCTGTATTCATCAACGAAGAAGTCAAACAAAAGACAAAATTGTATAGGCCAAAAATTATACTCAAGCCCATTGTTAAAAAAATTAATTTTGATTTTAGCGGCACGCTTTTTCGTGACATGAGTGGTCCATGTGAAATTCTTTGTGAATGGCAAATTTCCACTTTGGGTGATCAAAACAAAGTCCTTGCCTCGATTCCTGTTATCAGTTCAATGTACCGTGGAAAAAACGATTACGAAATCGTGTTATACGAAATGCTTACTCTCTCCGGGAAAGATTTGCTGGAAAATGATACACTTCATGCATTTCTTTTAAAACTCCAGAAAGAATATATGGATGCTATTGTTTCTGTTCCTTTGTCAATATCCGGTCCTGTTGAAAAATTACCTGTGAGCCAAAAAGAAATTCTAAAAGTTGCGGTTGAATCAGTAGTAACAGTCGAAACAGATAAAGGCTTTGGAAGTGGGGTGTTTATTTCTTCAGATGGTTATATAATTACAAATCATCATGTGACAGAAGACAATGGTGATATATATATTTCATCCGCCACTCACAAGAAAACAAAGGCCGAAATTGTTAAGATGGCCAGCGATTATGATATTACCCTGTTAAAGATCCCCGGGTCTGGATTTAAAGCATTGCCATTCGGGAACAGCGATGAAACCGGAAATGGAGAAGATGTATTTGCTATCGGAACACCACTCAATAAGTCTTTGCAGCAGTCAATTACCAAAGGAATTATCAGCGGGAACAGGGAATGGAACGGTGTTAAATTTATTCAGACTGACGTTGGTATTAACAGCGGAAATAGCGGAGGCCCATTGATCAATGAAGCGGGAGAAATAATCGGCATAACAACTCTCAAAGCGAACGGAAGAAATGTAGATGGAATTGGTTTTTGCATCCCTTCCAATTTAGTCGTGGAGAAATTGAATTTGAAAATCAAATAGGGCAGATTCAATGCTCTAATGCAACATAAAAATAATATTATGTTGTATGATGAGAAAATATAATAAATAAACTTCATCGCTGCACCACAAACCTCTCTCTCGCCACTCTACTTCCATCCAAAGAAGTAACCCTGAGAATATAAAAACCATTTTCAAAATTACTCAAGTCAAGCTCTTTTGAGCAGGATGCATTGGAGACTTCTGTTATTTCGGAATGCACAATTGATCCGGAAAGGTTTATTACCTCAAGTTTTGATTTTTGTGATGACTTGCTGAAGACAGAAATACATAATTTGTTTTGTGCAGGGTTGGGGGAAAGAATAACAGAAACTTCCTCATTGAGTTCGTCTAAGTTGGTTGTGAAGTTAAATCCAAGGTCATCAATTTATAATAGACCCCAAAATCCAGACAGGTTGTTAAGTTGGGAATTAACCCTTAAAT
>CAYHFJ010000197.1:0-6585 GCA_964355885.1 uncultured Flavobacteriales bacterium | reverse complement strand
TGGGGCATTTCAGAATCAGGATACAATATGGTTGATGCCGGCTCCAATTACCAATATGCAGCTTTTGGCACACCCGGCTTGGGATTAAAACGCGGACTTGCCGAAGATCTGGTAATTGCTCCATATGCATCCGCTTTGGGTTTGATGGTTGAACCGGAAAAATCATGTCAGAATCTGGAAAGGTTGTCTGAAAAAGGCTTCGAAGGCAGATATGGTCTATACGAGGCCATAGATTATACACCATCACGTTTGCAGCGCAAGCAAACTTATGCAGTTGTTCAATCTTATATGGCGCACCACCAGGGAATGACCTTCCTGTCTTTGGCTTATTTAATTCTCGACAAACCAATGCAGAGAAGATTTGAATCTGAACCGCAGTTCCAGGCGACCATGCTTCTTCTTCAGGAACGAATCCCAAAAGCGACTTCATACTTTTCTCACACTGCTGATGTATCCGATATCAATTACACTCCAAGCGGAAATGAAGTCAGGGTAATTAATACACCTAATACTCCTGTTCCCGCTGTACAATTATTATCAAATGGAAAATTCCATCTGATGATAACAAATGCCGGTGGAAGTTATAGCCGGTGGAAAGATACAGCTTTAAACCGGTGGCGTGAAGACAGCACCTGTGATAACTGGGGAACATTTTGTTATATCCGCGATTTGGAAAATGGAAGCTACTGGTCTAATACATTTCAACCAACGCTGAAAAAAGGAAAAAATTACGAAGCGGCATTTTCTGAAGGGCGTGTTGATTTCCGGAGTTCGAATAACAATATTGAATCCCATACTGAAATAGTGGTATCACCGGAAGATGATATTGAAATGAGAAGGATTAATATATGGAACCGAACCGGAAAAAGAAAAATAATTGATGTTACCAGTTATGCTGAAGTGGTTCTCGCTACAGCGGCGGCTGACAGAATGCACCAGGCTTTCAGCAAATTATTTGTTCAGACAGAAATAATTCCGCATCGTCACGCGATTCTTTGTTCACGCCGGCCACGCTCAGCCGATGAACATCCACCATGGATGTTTCATTTAATGATGATTCACGGAAAGCCGGCGGTGGAGCTTTCTTTTGAGACAGACAGGATGCAGTTTATTGGACGGGGTAATTCCGTTGTCAATCCCGCTGCTATGGTTGATATAGCTCCGCTTTCCGGTCGACAGGGGTCGGTGCTGGATCCAATTGTTGCTATCCGGTATAAGATTATACTGGAACCTGATGAAACTGTTTCGGTGGATATCATTACAGGTATCGGTGAAACGCGTACAATTTGTGAAAATCTAATAGATAAATATCAGGATAAAGATCATAAAGACCGGGTATTCGAACTTGCATGGACACACAGTCAGGTCGTTCTCCGGCAGATTAACGCGAAAGAAGTTGATGCACAATTGTATGGCCAACTCGCAAGTTCAATTATATTTAATAACGCGGTATTGCGGGCTGATCCGTCTGTTATAATAAAAAACCAGCGTGGACAGTCCGATTTATGGGGATATTCTGTTTCCGGAGATTTGCCTATCGTTCTTTTACGAATCGAGGATCAGAATAATATACAGTTAGTGAAACAACTGGTTCAGGCACATACCTATTGGCGATTAAAAGGCTTGCTTGTGGATTTAGTTATCTGGAATGAAGATTATGGTGGTTACAGGCAGCTTCTTCAAAATCAAATTCAGTCAATTATTGCCGCGGAAATAATAGATTCTTCAGGTGGAATTTTTGTGAGATCCGCTGATCAGATATCAAATGAAGACAGAATATTATTTCAAACTGTTGCCCGTCTTATTATTTCTGATACCGGTGGAACATTAACAGATCACATCAATCATAAACTCCCGGCTAAAATTGTCATCCCTTATCTCGTTCCTTCTAAATTAATTGTTCCTATAACATCGCCACCACCGGTTAAAAAAGATCTTATCTTTTTCAATGGACTTGGCGGATTCACTCCTGACGGAAGAGAGTATGTTATTTGCATTGAAAATAAAAAGATGACACCTGCCCCATGGGTGAATGTGATTGCCAATAAAAATATCGGTACGATTATTTCAGAAAGCGGGCAATCTTATACATGGACAGAGAACGCTCACGAATACAGGCTTACACCATGGAACAACGATCCGGTTTCTGACTCCGGAGGAGAAGTCTTCTATATTCGCGATGAAGAGACAAATCAATTCTGGTCACCGACACCTTTACCGAGAGGCGGGCAATCAACTTATAATACGCGACATGGTTTTGGGTACAGTATTTTCGAACACACTGAAAATGGCATCTATTCTGAAATGTCAGTATATGTTGATACTGAAGCAACAATAAAATTTACAGTTATAAAAATTAAAAATAATTCAGGCGAATCACGTCGACTCTCCGCAACCGGTTATGCGGAATGGGTTCTGGGTGATATCAGGTCAAAGACCTCAATGAATATCATAACGGAATTAGATCCTGAAAGCGGGGCGGTATTCGCACGGAATCCTTATAACACTGAATTTGCAAGACGCGTAGCTTTCTTTGATGTAGACGAACCACACAGGACATTTACAGCTGATCGGGGAGAATTTATCGGCCGTAATGGTACCTTAAAGAATCCCGATGCGATGTTACGTCAAAAACTTTCCGGTAAGGTTGGCACCGCTTTAGATCCTTGCGCGGCCATTCAGGTGGCTTTTGAACTTGCCGATGGGGAAGAAAGGGAAATTATATTTCGTCTCGGAACAGGGAATAATTCCAGAGATGCAAGCAATATCGTTCGTCAGTTCCGAGGTAAAACGAAAGCACATGAGGTACTCGATAATGTTATAAGTTACTGGAAAAAAACAATGAGTGCGCTTGTGGTGGAAACCCCGGATAAAGCAATAAATATTTTAGCAAACGGATGGTTGACATATCAAACCATAGCAAGTCGGCTTTGGGGACGTAGTGGATTTTATCAATCAGGCGGTGCCTTTGGATTCAGGGATCAATTGCAGGATGTCATTTCATTGCTTCATACTGAACCCGGAACCGCGAGAGAGCAAATTCTGCTGAGTGCTTCACGTCAGTTTAAAGAGGGAGACGTACAACACTGGTGGCATCCGCCTTCCGGCCGTGGAGTAAGAACACGTTGCTCTGATGATTACTTATGGCTACCATTTGTAACGTGCAGGTATATTCAACATACACATGATACCGGATTGCTCAATGAAACTGTTTCATTCTTAGAAGGCCGGCAACTGAATCCCGGTGAAGATTCCCATTATGATTTACCGGGTCACTCTGAACAATCAGCATCACTATATGCACATTGTGTAAAAGCGATTAAATATGGTTTTCGCTTTGGTGTGCACGGATTGCCTCTTATGGGTGCCGGTGACTGGAATGATGGAATGGACAGAGTAGGAGTTCATGGTAAGGGTGAAAGCGTATGGCTTGGATTTTTTCTTTATGATATATTAATCAAGTTCATTGACATCGCGCGTGTACAAAATGATATAGCCTTCGCGGAAGAATGTGAACATGAAGCCAAACAGCTTAAGGATAATATTCACAAAAATGGATGGGATGGAAAATGGTACAGGCGCGCCTATTTCGATGACGGGACACCACTTGGCTCGGAAAGAAATTCCGAATGTCAGATCGACTCGCTTTCTCAAAGCTGGGCCGTGTTATCCGGAGCAGGTGACATCAGTCGCTCAGCCATGGGTATGAAAGCGGCAGATGAGCGTCTTGTTTTAAATGAGGATAGAATTATTCGATTATTGGATCCTGCTTTCGACAAGACGTTAACGGACCCCGGCTACATAAAAGGTTATGTACCTGGAGTAAGGGAAAATGGCGGGCAATATACACATGCCGCAGTCTGGTTGATCATGGCTCATACTAAATTAGGTAATAGTAAACGCGCCTGGGAACTCCTAAACATGATAAATCCAATCAATCATGGAAGAACTGCTTCCGAAGTGGAGACGTATAAAGTCGAACCTTATGTAGTGGCCGCGGATGTTTACACACTGGCTCCACATACAGGAAGAGGCGGCTGGACGTGGTACAGCGGATCTGCAGGCTGGATGTATCAACTAATCACAGACTCGTTTCTTGGAATCAGATTATCCGGAAATAAATTATCCTTTGAACCTTGCATCCCTCAGGAATGGGAATCATTCAAGATAAATTACAGATACTACAATACCTCATATAATATTGTTGTTACACAAAAACATGAATCAGGGAAAATGAAGATTCTCGTTGACGGAATTTTGCAGGATGATAGTTTCATTACTCTTGTGGATGATGAGCAGGAACATTTAGCTGAACTAACTTTTTTTACTACTCCACAAATTCACTAAATTCAAAAAGAAATGAGTGAAAAGAAGGTAGCAGTTGCACCTATCACATCGCCGTAATAAAAAAGCAGTCCTACCAGAAAAAGGAAGGACTGCTTTTTATATAATCAAATTCGAGAATTTATCACTCCACTACTACTCGTAGTGTTTGTGCTTGTCCTCCTTCGGTTTCGATAGACAGAAGATACATTCCCTTAGCGACATTGCTGAGATTCAGCTCCTGCATATTTGTTCCTTTTATTGCACTGACCAAGGTACTGGTCACTACATTACCCAGAAGATCCGTCACTTTCACAATGTACTTCGCGGATTCAGCTGCATCAAAATTCACTGTTAGCATTCCCGAAGTTGGGTTTGGATAAGCTTCGAATCCAGATGTTGAAACCAAATCATTAGTCGAACGACAACCATGGTTCACTAAAATGGTAAGACGCGTAGGTGTACTTGCAGCACAACTATTCACCGCATTCACCGTCAAGGTTGCAGATGCGGCAATTGCTGATGTGAAATCAACTGTTGCTGAATTGCTGATTGATGTGAGTGTAGGACCTCCTGTGATAGACCAGAGATAACTGCTGGCACCCGGAACAACTGGAACACTGTATGGAACAGATGCTGCGGATTTACACACAGAAGTAGAACCAGTAATGTAATCAGGTCCTGCCGGAGCGGCTGAAACTGAGTAACAACGAGCTACACTGCTTCCACATGCATTTAAAGCTGATACACATATATTTCCTGTTCCTGTAAATGCAACGGTAAAATCGACAGTAATTGACAACCCTGTATTCACCGTGATATTCACACCTGCAGGAACTGTCCAACTATAACCTGTTGCTCCGGCAATCGCAGGGATACTATATGTGACCCCTGTCAATCCGCACAGGTTTTTAGATGGGCCTGCAATTGATCCTGGTTGTGCAGGTACTGAACGTAACGTGTAGCTCTTCGTATATGATCCGCAAGCACTAGATGTTGTAACAGATAACAACCCTGAAATGAAGCTTGGGCCAAAATTAACCGTCATCGCATTACTTCCTTGAGGTCCGGCAATACTCATATCACCGGTAGTAGTCCAGAAGTAAGATGTTCCCGCTCCTATGATCGAGCTGATTGAATAGGCTACACCGTTTGTATTTGCACAAACATATCCGGGTCCAAACAGTGCACTACTGTGTGTAGGGATACCCGTAAGTGTCGTTGAACGTGTTGATGTAGAACCAATACAGTTTGATGCATACACCCCAAGTACTGCTTGTCCGAATCCTGTTGGGAAGCTAACCTGAACTGAATTTGTTCCTTGCCCGCTAAGAATGGTAACTCCTGCACCACTAACCGTCCATGTGTAACTAAGAGCATTTGCACTTGGAGGAAGTGTATAAGTATGAATAGTGTTTCCACAAGGATTAGGTTGTCCAACAATGAATCCAGGTTGTGCAGGCTTCACTGTAATTACAGGGATATTGATACAAGACGATATACCGTTTCCGCAAGTATTCACAGGGGTTACACAAAGGAAACCGCCATTATAAGTATTATCAAAGCAGAGGGTTATGCTATTACTTGAAGAACTACCCGTAGCTCCGGAAGGCAAACTCCATGTATAAGAAGTGGCTCCTGAGACAGGAGGAACAGTATACACAACTCCGCAAGTATTTCGACAAGCACCTGCAGGTCCGGCAATAGCACCTGCCGGATCAGGGATTACACCTACACCAACCACGCTTGCTGAAGCTGTTCCTGTGCATCCATTTCCATCTGTAATTGTAACCGTATAAGTTCCGGCTAATAATCCTGTTGCAGGATTAGTAGTCTGGCTGTTCGACCACAAATAAGTATAGGTTCCATTACCTCCAGTTGCAGCAGCAGTGGCTGTTCCGACCGGGCTACCGCAATTTGCAGGTGTTGTAGTAGTCGTTGCTTCCACCTTTGCAGGTTCAGTGAGTGTTACGGAAGCAGTGCCAATGCAGCTGTTCGCATCGCTGACTGTATAAACAACAGTACCGTCTCCCTGATTAAAGGATCCTATTCCTGTATATGGAGTTGTACCGCCACTGGCTGAAACATTCACACTTACCATCCCACCGAAGCAAGTGATAGAACCAACTGGTGTTGCTATTACGGTCAGATTTGTAATAGTCAGAACAACTGTGGCTGATGAATCACATCCTGCTGCATTGGTAAGTCCTGTCGTTGTATAAGTACCCGATGTAGTATGTACCACACTATTCCATGTATAAC
>CAYHFJ010000196.1:0-6589 GCA_964355885.1 uncultured Flavobacteriales bacterium | reverse complement strand
AGGTTTCCGAAATATAAAATTATGAAACCTGCATGAGATTTGGTTATACCGCCCAAGTTTTTCGAAAAATGAAACAAGTTCGGTATAATATTTCTTCCGGGTTAATAATTGGCATTTTCTTTGTGCTGGCAGCTGAATCAGATAATATGTTGAAAAAAATGTTCATTCCCGAAAAGAATAATTCAATTCAAGAATAGCTTTAAGTTAATTTTGCAGAATGGCAGGAAAGATGTTGTACATGAGAAAATTGGTGCTGTTACTTTTTTTGTTTTCCGGAACTATTTGCTCCGCATCGGAAATAACTGATTCGGTAGGAGTAGAGACCATCGCGGGCGAAAAATTTATCCGACATAAAGTTGTGTCTGGCGAAGGTTGGTATTCAATTGCCCGCAAATATGGGATAAGCTATTCTGAATTGAGAATGGCGAATAAGAAAGGTGGAGATAAATTAGCCATAGGTCAGATTGTTTTAATTCCGGCGAAAGCCAAACTAAACGATCCTCGTTTTCAGAAAAACTATACAGATAAAAAGCCTGTTGAAACCGTCGTAGAAAAGCAAGTAATCACTGCGGACAAAGCACCTGTTACAGCTAAGAAAAAAACACATAAAGTTGTGGCTGCAGAGACTTTGTTCAGCATTGCACGAACGTATTCGATTACGGTTGACCAATTGAAAAAGTGGAATAACATCACAGACAATACAATAGAGGTAGGTCAGGAGCTGATTGTTGGTGCTGATAATTCACTGAGTAAAAAAGATATCAATCCGACTGAAAATCCTTTAAAAAAGAATGATAAAAAGGATAAAGTATCTTCAGAAGTTACAAAGTCATCTCCGAAATTGGTTGATACTACGCTGAAAGAGTCAGCAGTTGCAGAGAAAAAAGAAACAACGATTATAGTCAAAACAGCCGGTCCCGAAAAGATCAAGTCTGAAGATAAAAAGGAAGATAAAAAGTATTCCTTCGCCAATGGAAGGCAGGAAGTCAATGAACAAGGTGTCGCATCATGGATTGAAGACGAAGAAATCAATCCTAATAAATATTACGCCTTGCATCGGACAGCACCAATTGGGACAATTATCAAGGTAACTAACAGAATGAATAGTAGTTCAGTTTTTGTTAAAGTAGTTGGAGTCCTTCAGGAAACAGGTGACAACGATGGATTGATTATCAAAATTTCAAAAGCCAGTGCTGAAAGGCTGAATGTCCTTGATAAAAAATTTCAGGCCGATTTAGTCTATGGACTCTCAGGCAAGTGATTATTTAGTATTTACTTTCCAATGGTATAATGCTATGTTTTCTTAAATTTTTCCATCACCAGTGCAAGCATCTCTGCTGCAACGCCTGCGTTACTTGCAATAATTTCTTCACCAAAAACAAAGTCATTTTTGCCTTTAAAATCAGAAACTTTTCCTCCCGCTTCTATGACTATTAATGCACCACCTGCCACATCCCAGGGATTTAATCCATACTCATAAAAGGACTCAAAGCGACCACAGGCAACATAAGCCAGATCTGCTGCGGCGGAACCAAGTCTACGCAAACCATGTGTGTGCCTCATGCAATGATCAAATACTTCCATATAGGGTTTCATTCGATCATAATTGTGGTAGGGAAATCCGGTGGCGAGAAGCGAATCTGAAAGAAGTTCAATTTTAGAAACTTCGATCTTCTCACCATTCAGGAAAGCTCCTCCCTGATCCCAGGCGTAAAAACATTCGTCTCTTGTTAATTCATGTACCACACCCACAATGAGTTTGTCATCTACCAGCAAAGCGATACTTATACAATAACAGGGGAGTCCATGAATGAAATTGGTAGTCCCATCTAAAGGATCAATAATCCAGGTATATTTTTCTCTTTTTTCTTCCCGTGTTTTTTCTTCAGTGATAAATCCTGAACCGGGCAGGATGGAAGCCAATCCTTTCACTAATTTTTTCTCTGCTTCTTTATCTACATAAGAAACAAGATCATTATGTCCCTTTTTTTCGATATCAGCTGCCTTGAATCGCTCTGCCTCCATAGTAATAAACTCTCCGACCTCTTTGGTGAGTTCTGTTATTTTGTGGCATAAATCCTTTAGGTTCACTTGCATTATAGTTTTAGGTTTCTTGAAAAAGTTTAGTAAAGGTAATAAACACAATCAGCAAATTATAGGAAAGATTGGAAAGTTTATTGCAAATCAACCTTGCTGAATTCGAGTCCGGTTAGGGTTGTCAAAGTTAATTGAAACGGAATTTCCTCTTGGAATGTAGTAAAAAATACTTTTCATTTCAGCTGATGATGTTTTTTAATTTTTTTTCAATTGATAGTATGTCGCACACCGTGCCAGCTTACGCGTGAGATGCTTCCTGCAAAACTTTCCGAGATCAGTCTAATAACATGCCTCACCCTTGTCTGAACCACGATTTAGCTGATTATTTTGATTGCACTGATAGCAATTCGAATCAGTGTAATCCTTTAATCAGCTTAATCAAAGTTCAGACATAGTTTTTTCTCAAATAATTCTGTGTTGCGCAATGGAGTCCGCATAAAAGCGAAATGCTTCGTGCAAAGACTCCGGAAATCCAATTGCATTTAGCTTGTTAAAAAGATTCTCCAATAAGAATTATTCAGGTAATGATTTCTTCCTTTTACCCAGGTAAATCACCCCGATGACACCGGTTAAAAAAAGTAAAGTAGAAATCAGTTGCGCCTGAGTGAATGTAAAATCACCTACTTGATATTTAGAATTTACTCTGATACTTTCAACTAAAAATCGTTCGATACCGTTCAAAATGAGATAAAGAAAGAAAATCATTCCGGGAATCATTGTACGCTTACGTACTGACCACAAGACAAAAAACAAGAGTATGCAGGCGACACTTTCATAAAGTGGGGTAGGGAACACCGCCTCTGCAAGCTGGTAACAGTATTTTCCCTCACAACCGGGAATAGGTACACCTTCACCTATCACATTATGAGGATAATTATACTTCCATACCCAGTCAGGAAGAAATGACATCCAATCAGGCTTTGCTAATGTATTTACGATTCCCCAATCACCATCTCCTGATAACTGACAACCGATTCTTCCTGTCCCATAACCAAGCATGAGAGCAGGGGCGGCGGTATCGCACATATTCAAAGGAGAAATTCCTAAAGTTCGTGCATACCAGATTGTGGTGATTGCTCCTACAATAAGTCCACCATACATGGTAAGCCCACTGCCACTAAAGAACATCCCTATGGGATCAGCCATAAAATCGCCCCAGTATTCGAAAATGTGAAAGATTTTAGCACCAAGTAATCCTCCTAAGGCTGCCGCCATGGTTATCTCCGGAACAGCCTGATGTGGATGTACAATTTCTTCAACCAACTTTGATTTTTCCAGTTTTGATTTCCGCTTTTCACGGTACTTTATAAAAATGAATAGTGCAGCAATCAGAAGCCCGGCAAACATATTTCCTTTTGCGGATAGAATTGTACCGGGAGGGTCCGCAAAAAAAGCATCACTGTTAAGGAAGATATACACCAGTTTAAACCCAAGAAAAAATCCAAACAAGCCGTTCCAGATAAGTTCTGCCGGGCTTGCAGGCTCACCAACCATTGTCTTTCGGGTGAAAGATTTCACCATGCCCAATGACTCTTTACGTTTCAGTTCAAGTTTCATGATCCAGGCACCCAATAGGAAGCTAAGTGCTACCATGGTTCCAAACATCGGCGGGAAGGATACACTGAAATGTGTTCCAAAAAAATCATTCAATAAATCGGAGAGGCCGGGATACATTTATAAAATACCTTGTTGAACTGATTAAATTAATTTAATGAATAGATTAAATGATTCGGGTGCTATATGCATTTAGAAAGATATATTTTAAACAGGTTGATAAAAGTCAACGACATGCTCAGCTTCAAATGCAAGTTCATTCTCCGAGAACTTGGATAATTTTACTTGAACCAGTTCATTCACCATACTGGCATCGTATGGAAGACTAATCTTTACATAATTAGGAGTAAAACCATGCATTCTGCCATTTTTACTATCGCCTTCAATAAGCACATCCATAGTTTTTCCGGTTTGGGTAGAATAAAAATGTCTTATCTTTTTATCAGAGAGTATCCGCAGCATTTTATTACGCTGCTTACGGATTGATACAGGAACAATTCCGGCCATTTCATTGGCATCTGTATTTTCCCTCTCAGAATAGGTGAATACATGCAAATAGGAAATATCCAATTCATTAAGATAGCGGTAAGTTTCAAGAAAATCTTCTTCGCTCTCACCCGGGAACCCTACGATCACATCTACACCGATGCAGGCATCAGGAATTAAGGTTCGTATCGCATCTATTCTGGAAGTATATAATTCTTTTCTGTAACGGCGTCGCATCAGTCCAAGAATCTTGTTGGAACCAGACTGCAGTGGAATGTGAAAATGAGGAACAAATCGTGAGGATGAAGCAACATATCGAATGATTTTGTCATTCAACAAATTAGGTTCAATCGAAGAAATACGGAAGCGATGAATTCCTTCAACAGCATCCAATGCGGTGATCAGATCAAGGAAATCGTTTTCCTGAATTATTTTATTCTTTTCGTATCCTGTCCTGAAATCACCAATGTTTACTCCGGTCAGAACGATTTCCTTTACACCACTTTCGGCAATCTGATAAGCATTTTTTACGATGCTTGAAACAGAATCATTCCGGCTTTTACCTCTGGCCAGCGGAATAGTACAGTAACTGCAAGTGTAATCGCAGCCATCCTGAACTTTTAAAAATGCACGGGTCCTGTCAGCAAGTGAGTAGGAACTGACAAAGAAATCGGCTTCATCAACAGAGCAGGAATGAATCTCAGCCTTATCTCTTTTCCTGAAATCATCTAAGTAATCCGCAATTTTGAATTTCTGAGTAGCTCCAAGTATGAGATCGACGCCATCCATACCTGCTATCTCATCCGGTTTAAGCTGTGCATAACATCCTATGACCGCGACAAAGGAATCTGGATTAGCTTGTAGAGCCTTTCGTACTAAACTACGACATTCCCTGTTTGCATTTTCAGTCACTGAACAGGTGTTGATAACAACGACATCGGCACCTTCTTCCAGCTCAATTTTGTGAAAACCAGCTTCTTTCAAAGTGCGACCTATGGTAGAGGTTTCGGCAAAATTTAATTTGCATCCGAGTGTATGAAAAGAAACCGTAGGAGTGATCTTCATCTGGGTTCACAAAGTTAAGAAAGCATGTCAATTAGGCAATTTCAGGTTTATAATGTGAAGTTAACTGGTTGAATATTAACATTTATATAAGTCTGAACTTGATATTCCATTATATCCTTATCAGAGAGTTCTGTAAAATCATTTGAAGAGGGTGATGCAAATCAATCTATTGATTCACATTTCAACGGAAATATCCTGCAGGTACGTTCATAATTTATACGCACGGTATGAAAGATTGAAGAAAGAGACAATAGCTTTGCGGGATGCGAATAGGATACCTCGGCATTATATTTTTATTTACCCTTTATTCCTGTGGTGACGAATCCAACCGAAACCAAAACAAAACAGTTTTCAGGTATAATGAAGCCTCAGGTATTTCTTCACTTGACCCGGCTTTTTCAAAAGATCAAGCCGGTATCTGGTCTTGCACACAACTTTTTAATGGCCTTGTTCAACTGGACAGTTCACTCAGAGTTGTGCCTTGCATTGCGCATTCCTGGGAAGTATCCGATGATGCAAAAACTTATACCTTTCATTTAAGAATGGATGTTTATTTCCATAAAAATGAGTTGTTTAATTCAAAGAAGGAATCAAATCATTCGTCCACGAGATCAGTAAAGGCAAGTGATTTTGTCTATAGTTTAAATCGATTGACCGATCCTGCAGTTGCCAGTCCCGGAGCATGGGTACTGAATGCAGTAGATAAAGAACAGCAGTCCGGTCAACCCGGTATCTATGCCGTGAACGACTCTACACTCATCATAAATTTATCACATCCTGTTCCTGCGTTTCTCTCATTATTAGCTATGCCCTATTGTTCAGTTGTACCGGTGGAAGTCGTGCGTCATTTTGGAGACGATTTCAGAAAGCATCCGTGCGGAACAGGGCCATTTCAATTTTCCTTGTGGAAGGAGGGAGTGAGTCTGATTTTTTTGCGAAATGAAAATTACTTTGAACAATACGAAGGAAATCGTTTACCGTACCTTGATGCTGTCCAGATATCATTCATCAATGACAAACAAAGTGCCTTCATAGAATTTCTGAAAGGTAACCTTGATTTCATCTCCGGGCTTGATGCAAGTTATAAAGACGATTTGCTGACAAGAGATGGTAAATTGCAGGAACGGCATAAAAACAATTTTCATTTACAGACCCTGCCATACCTGAACACGGAATACCTTGGTGTATTGATGGAAGTGCCGGAAGGGGTAACATCCATTCAACCTTTACAGGAAAAGAAGATAAGACAGGCCCTGAGTCTTGGTTTTGATAAATCAAAGATGATAACCTTCTTAAGAAATAATATGGGAACACCCGGTATTTTTGGATTTGTTCCTCCCGGTATGCCTTTTTTTGACTCAACATCTGTTGATGGATACAAATATGA